>JBFFRZ010000176.1:0-5732 GCA_041572715.1 Gammaproteobacteria bacterium | reverse complement strand
GGCTGGAAGGTCCCAGGGTGGCCTGATGGCATGCATGCCTATGAACTGGATGATGAGCGAGTGGTATTGATGTGTAATCATGAACTGGCGCCCGTCCAGTCTTCTATGTCAGCATGGCTGGGAAAACCGGTCGAGCATAATGCTGTCATGGCAGCGGCCTATGATAGCGGCGTTAACAGCCGGGTTGCGCCGGGCGGTGTTCGTCGTATCGTTTATAACCTGAAAACAGGGCAGGTCGAAAGACAACACCTGGCGCTATGCGGAACCCTGCGTAATTGTTCAGGTGGCGCAACACCCTGGGGAAGCTGGATCAGCTGCGAGGAGTCGGTCCTGTTGCCGGGGCAGTATGGGCAGACCAGGCCGCACGGTTTTTGCTTCGAGGTACCCGCCAGGGCCAGTGGCCTGCAGCAGGCCATACCACTGACAGCCATGGGGCGATTTAACCATGAAGCCATAGCAGTAGATCCGGATACAGGCATTGTTTATCTGACGGAGGATCGGGCTGACGGCTTGTTTTATCGCTTTATCCCGAAGCATCCGGGAAAGCTGGTATCAGGGGGACAGTTGCAGGCACTGGCACTGATGTCCGAAAAACACTCGGTCTCCACGGGTAACCGCGGTGAGTATAGTTTCCCGCTGAATGATCCCCGGCCGGTCCGCTGGATTAACCTCGATGCAGTGCAGTCGCAACAGGATGACTTACGTTATCGCGGACAAAAGTCAGGTGCGGTACGCTTTATCCGTGGCGAAGGTATGGTTGTCGAGAAGAATGCAACGGGCGGCACCAAAAGAATCTGGTTCATGTGTACCACGGGTGGCCGCAGGGGACTGGGACAGATATTTTATTACGAGCCTTCGCCGAATGAAGGAAACAGGCAGGAAGCCGAAAGCCCCGGCAAGCTAACCCTGTTCAGTGAGCCGAATAATCCGGAATTGTTGAGGAATGGTGATAACCTGACATTGATGCCCAATGGTGACCTGCTCGTATGCGAGGACCATGAGGGTATTCAGCGACTGATCGGGGTAACCGGCGCAGGAGGATATTATGTACTGGCAAGCAACCCGCGCGGGGCTTCGGAATTTGCCGGGGCGACCTTTGCCCCTGATGGTTCAACCCTGTTTGTCAACCTGCAGCAACAGGGGGGTACGCTTGCCATCACCGGGCCCTGGGACAAACGGGCACAAGCATGACTGAACTGCATGACAAGGTTGGAAAATATGAGCTGGTCGGTGAGCTGTCCGGCGGCGGGATGGGTGTTGTTTACCAGGCTTATGACCCGTTCATGGATCGCTTTGTTGCCCTCAAACTGCCAAAGGTCCATAAGGACCCCCATAGTAATGGCCAGTTTCAACGTCTTTTTTATAACGAAACCCACGCAGCATCGATGCTGCGTCATCCGAATATCATAGAGGTATACGATGCGGGTATTGCCGATGACCTGCATTACATTGCAATGGAGTATGTCCCTGGCGGAGTAACCCTGAAACGTTTTTGCCGGCCCGATAACCTGCTTCCACTGGAGTTGGGGACACAGATGATCGTGAAAGCTGCCGAGGCTTTCGATTACGCGCATCGTAAAGGCATACTGCATCGGGACATCAAGCCCAGCAATATCCTGCTCAAGGGTGATCGCGAAGTAAAGGTATCCGACTTCGGACTATCGATACTGCTGGACCCCGATATGGTGGATACGCAGTCGATGTCGCTAATGGGTTCACCCATGTATATGGCACCGGAACGATTAAAGGAAGAGGCGTTGACGCAACATTCCGATGTTTATTCTCTTGGCGTGGTGCTGTATGAACTGTTAACCGGCCGCCCACCGTTTGTTGCTGAAACGCTGGGCGGACTCGCACAACAGATCATGAATAAACAGCCCGTCGCACCAACCACTTTCAGACCCAACCTCCCCCCCGGGATTGATGACATTGTAATGAAGGCGATCTCCAAGTTGCCTCAGGACCGCTACCATTCAATGCTGGATTTTGCTGCAGATATCAGTGAATGCTGTGATTCCATGCATGCGCCCATCGATGGTGGTGCTACTGAGTTGCGCACCGAACAGCTCAGGACATTGAGCTTCTTCAGCGAATTTACCGATACCGATCTATGGGAGTTATTGCGCTGGTCCACATGGATTGAGGCGAGTGATGGAGATGTCATTATCAACGAGGGTGATATCGATCATTCGGTCTACCTGATTGTTAATGGCCATTTCACTGTGACGAAGGGGGGTGTCGAAATCGCTATGTTAACCAGGGGAGAAATCTTTGGCGAGATAGCCTTCCTTGCTGAACGCAAGCGTACTGCTAGTGTAACCACGAAAGGGGGAGGTACGCTGCTCAAGGTTACGATCAAGCAAATCGAACAGGCCTCGAATACCTGCCAGATCCAGTTTCAACGCAAATTTATTGCGACCCTGATTGACCGGCTGGTTACGACAACTGCCCAGCTGGCCCACTTGTACGCAGATGACAGGCAGCCATCTTTACTGGGGTCAGACAACAATCTCGGTTAGCAGCGGCTCACCGCTGGTGTCGATATGCAGTTCACGGATATTGGGAATGCGCCACACAATATAGGCAGCCATGGCCCTCGCCAGTGTTTCATTGCGGTCCTCGATGGCCAGCATCAGACGCTCAGCGACAATCTGGCAGCGCTGGGTGATATCGGGGTCATGCACGTACTCGGGGCCCATGCGTCGGCCAATGTCCATGTCTTCATCCATCCTGGCGAAAAAAGGCAGACCTTGCTGAATATCCCGCTCGTCGACCTCGATGCGAAGGTGTTCCTCTTCGAAAAAAACGTCAAACTCCATAAGTACATTGTCCTGCTGGCCCAATTTCAAGCCATTATGCTTGAGTGTAGACGACTACGTAAACCTTGAAGCGGATCACACTTTAGTCGGTCGCATATTGCATGGTGTAGTTTGGGGCTTTTTTTAACGCGCATTTATGTCGTGATTCGTGAAGCACATCACGACCTTATCAACATTTAGTGCCTATAGTTCGTACAACGTAACAAGGCTCATGAAGGTGGCTTATGGTCAACGAACCTTATCAAAAATCTCAGGGCAGGATTCTCAGGTTGCCCGGTAATGAAAAACTGCGTGCTCGACTGAAAGAAAAACATGCCGAGTACCACCGTCGATGCGAAGAATTCAAAAGCAGGAACTATGTGGCCGGCTATGGTGTATTGATCGGCAATGACAAGACCCTGCTGGACGCGCATTACAAGGAAGTCCTGTTCGCTACTTTGCTAAGAGAGGGGTTGGTCCGGACCACGCGCGTTTATCAAAAACTCAAAAAAGAATTCCGGGGCTTTATTGATGATGTTGTTTTCTACAATGCCGTGCAGGTGCTGAGTGATTACGTGTGTACTGGCGGCAGTTATACTTCTGGTGGCTCGGGATTTATGGACAAGGTTATCTTCAATGAGTTACTGACAGATACCGACCATATCCGGTTACCGAAGGACCTGCGCCTGGTCAGACAATTGCGCAAGAAATACCATGAATACCTTGGGCGCATAGTGGACCATAAGCAGCATCCTGAACTACCGGTGAGAAAGGAAACCCTGGAACGCGACGCTTATAAGGCAAGGATCATTGATGTATTGCAGCACAATGGTACTGTCGACGTGGTTGGGCTGGCCGAAGAGCTTGAACGGGATTATGCCGGTAACTTCAAGTACAAGGAGTACATGCAGGCCGCTGCAGTCGTCAGAAATTACTGCCAGATGGATGGCGAACTGGTTGTTGGTGGTACCGGGTTGTAACGTTTCGGGGTCATTAACGCATCAGTGGCGTGGCCAGATCCTGGTCAAGAGGGCTATGAAATGCCTCCAGGTCATAGTGAACGGGCTGGGATAAAAATTCCATTCGACGGCACAATGGACACTGATGCCATTCCAGTAAACTGGCCTGGTGAGTTTCTCTCTTGACCAACTGCATGTTGCTGTAACAACGTGTGCATTGCATTGTCGTATCCCTCGTTAATGGTTAGAAATACATTGTTGAGGTAGTGTTGCAGTCACCATAAAGAACAGGATCGTATTCGATCCTGTTCCGGTACAGTAAGTCCAAGGTCATCTGCAGTGCTGCCTCAATCCCACGTCAATGCGCCACCGGTTTGATACTCGGTCACGCGCGTTTCAAAAAAGTTCTTTTCCTTGCGCAGGTTGGCCTGCTCGTCGAGCCACGGTAATGCCGCTTCCGTGGTGCCGGGGAAAGGTTCTTCCAGTCCAAGTTGGCGTGCACGGCGGTTGGCAATGAAGCGAAACTGATCGCCATGGTCTTCCTTGGAATAACCCAGGATCGGGTCACGCAGGATATAACCGGCATAAGCCGTTTCTGCGGCTTCGGCCTCGTCCCACATGTCACGAATGGCTTGCGGGTTCAGAGTGACGTTCTCTTCCTGGATGATCTGCTTGACCACGCGGATACCAAACGAGGCATGCATGACTTCATCACGCATGATGTATTGCAGTTGTTCGGCTGTACCTTTCATAAGGCCGCGGCGTTGCAGCGCAAAGATCGGACTAAAGCCGTTGTAGAACCAGCAGCCCTCGAAGATGCCACCGAAGAAGATGTAGGCCATGACAAAGTTTTCCAGTTCATCGCGGTCGGTCAGATCGATATCGGTGCGCAGGATAGAATTCAAACGTCGGTTAGCAATCTGGATCTTGCCATTGATTTCCGGGACCACCCGGTAACGGTTATAGATTTCACTCTGATCGAGACCAATGGTTTCGATGCAGTGCTGATAGGTCCAGGTATGCAATGACTCTTCGTAAACCTGGCGCGCCTGGTAAATCTGCAGTTCGGGGGCACTCATTTTTTCCATCACGGCCAGACCAATATTGCGCATGGCGAGGATGTCGGATGTCGTCAGATAGGAAAGCACATTGGAATAAACGTGCTTTTCTTCAAGGGTCAGTTTGTGATGATAGTCATGAACGTCCTGTGCCATGTTGATATCCAGCGGCGTCCAGTGGTTCTTGTTGGCATTAAGGAAATAGTTCCAGGCCCATGGATATTTGAATGGCGCCAGCTGGTTGATATCCGTCATGCCGTTGATTACGCGCTTGTCGTCCGGATTTACCGGACGGGTATCGCGTGCGGGAGCTGGTTTGTATTGCGGCGCATACATTCCGGATAGCGGGTTGGATTTGTTTTGAACGCCAACATCAGGTTGGCGTTCGAGACCGGCAGTGCCCAATTCACCCGACGCTGAGGGAGGAGGAGTGGGCGTTGACGAGTGTGATACTGCCTCGGGCACATTGATGCCGGCCTCGAACTCGGTAGTGTCTGAAGGTTGTTCCGGTTCCGACTCCAGGTGAACGGCCGGAATAACGGGTATATGTGCTTTTGCGCTGGCGGGTGTGAGGCCAGAGAGGGGGTCATCCCATTGTTGTTGTAACATCTTTACACTCCTTCAAACTGTTATCGGTGTGCGATCGCGTGTAGTTACGATTTGCACTTTATGTGTTGAAACTATTTCATTAAAACCGCGATAGATTTTTTCCAAGAACAAGGCGCAGTGAGTCGAAAGGGCGCAGTGTATGTAGGAATACATGAGCACCTTGAGACGAGCTGCAACACCGTTATGGGAAAAAAGATGAGCGGTCACTGGCAGGCCTCGCAATCAGGATCCAGTATCGAACACGCCTTCGGCGCTGCCGATCCGAAACCCTTCGGCAACGTGAACATCCACGCTCCCGGCATCGAGCT
>JBFFRZ010000175.1:0-5749 GCA_041572715.1 Gammaproteobacteria bacterium | reverse complement strand
ATACCGATGGGAATACCGGACTGATCCAGTTCCGTTATGTCATGATTTTGTTCAATCAGTATTGATGGGGGATGTCCGGCCGATGCCAGCCTTAACTCCCCCGTGGCTGGATTAAGAAGGCCAATTACCATGGTTACCATGTAATCGATATCCGGGTTCTGATTCACGATATGTGCGTTCAAGCGAGTGAGAATATCAGCGGGACCGTTATGCTTGATATGCTGCATCAGCCCGGTCATTGGGTGAAGCAACTGGCTGATGGCCGCTGATCTCAGGGCCGCGCCAACACCATGACCAGAAACATCCAGTAAATAAAATCCTAGATAGTCTTCTTCCAGTCGAAGTATGTCCAGGTGATCCCCGGAAATGCCCTGGGCAGGCTGATAGCACCATGAAATACTCGTGCTCTGTAGATCGTCCACGCTTCTGGGTAATCGAGCGCGCTGAATATCGGCAGCTTGTTCCAGGTCGGCCTTGATCGTTTCATGAGCGCTGGCAATAAGGTCCCTGGATTGCCTGAGTTGCTGTTGCTGAAGAATCAGGTTTTGCTGGATGAGTTGGATACGTTGTGCCACGTGCAATCGGGCGACCAGCGTCTTCTTGCTTACGGGTTTAATCATGAAGTCATCCGCGCCGGTGGTAAGGCCAGTGACGATATCGTTTTCCTGGTCTCGGCTGGTCAGTAGTATGGTGTAGATATAGTGTCCGCTCTGATGATTACGAATCCAGCGAATGAGTTCAATACCATCCATGCCCGGCATCATCCAGTCTGTTAAGACAACCTTGATGGCCTGTTGACGCAAAATACCACACGCTTCGTTACCATCTGCGGCCTCGTGGACCTTCCATCCCAGGGGTACGAGCATTGCTTTCAGGTAGGCCCTGATATCGGCGGCATCTTCTACAATCAGTATTTCCATCGGATCCTTGTCGGTGCTGTGTCACGCTTGTGACTGCAAAAGCGATGCCACCAGCTGGACCGGGCGAGTTCTCGCAAAAGAGTAGCAATTTGCCATAATTAACGCATCACAGCGGATCAAAAGACGGAAAAATTGCAAATAGATACGCAATATGCTTCGCAAAATGCAATTTTATTGCCTATCATGGAAATTTGCGGCTCAAAATGCGCTAACCAATGCAATTTGCAAGTTGGCCTCTTTCTTGCCTTGCTGACGTAGGTCACTAAAAAAGGAAGTACACATGAGGGAACGATTTAGCAATAGATTACTGCTGCTAATCACGCTGAGCTTTTGCACGCTCCTGCAGGCCGCGGACAAGCCAGACCGTGTTTTTACGTTTGGCGTCGTGCCACAACAGTCATCTAGCGTGCTTGCCAAAAAATGGGGGCCGCTTATTCAACGCATCGGTCAGCAATCCGGTATCGATCTGGTATATCGCACAGCACCCAACATACCGGCTTTTGAACAGAACCTGGCTGCTGGAAAATATGACCTGGCTTACATGAACCCGTATCACTACACGGTGTTTAGCAAATCTCCCGGCTACCGCGCAATGGCCAAGGCAAAAGACAGGAAAATCCACGGCATTCTGGTGTCACATAAGGATAGTGGTATTAGTAGTATCGAAGAGCTGGATGGTAAAACCCTGGCGTTTCCATCGCCGGCTGCCTTCGCCGCCAGCATCCTGCCCCGTGCCGAGTTGGCAGCCAGGGGGATCAGTTTCACGCCACAATATGTAAATTCCCATGAATCAGTTTATCAATCGGTGGCCTTGAAATTGTTTCCTGCTGGCGGCGGTATCAAACGCACCTTCAACACAAGCAAGCCAAACGTGCGGAATGCGCTGAAAATTCTCTGGCAAACCAATGGATACACGCCTCATGCCATTGCGGCGAACAAAGGGCTAAATGATGAACTGGCTGAACGCATCACTGATGCCCTGGTTCAACTGGCGGAAGACCAGGACGGCATGCTCATGCTCGAGGATTTGGGTATCAAGGGATTCGAAAAAGCGTCCGACAGTGACTGGGATGATGTGCGCGCACTCAATATCAGCCAGCAAGACGCAAAGGTTATTAACGGCGAATGAAACTTCGTACCAAAACCATATTAGGGGTTGCGCTGATCGAGGTCGTGTTACTTGCTATTCTGGTCGTTGGCGGTATCCGCTGGCTGCAAGATTCTAATGAACAACAGCTGATCAAGCGTGCCGAGCATACAGCGCACCTGTTTGTTTCGGCAATCAGGGATGCCGTGCTGTCTTATGATATCGCACGCATCTATGACATCTCCTGGGATACTTTAGCGGATAAAGATATCAACTACGTCAAGGTGTTTGATGAGAGTGGAAACCTGCTGGCAACAGCTGCAGCAGACAATTCTTTCTCGAGCAGGGAATTCATCGAAGATAATGATCCCTCGAAGGTTACTGATGGTATTTTTGACATTTCTTACGATATCCTGGAACAAGGGCGGCTCTATGGCAGGGTAGAGCTGGGTTATACAGTTGGTGAATTTCATCAACTACTGGCGGATGCGCGGAAATTCGGCTGGAGCATGGCGGCGCTGGAGATCGTGCTGGTCGCCATATTCTCTTTCGCCTTCGGGACTTATCTAACAACGCAACTCTATACTCTGATTGAAGGCGCACAACGCATCGCAGAACATGGCCCCGGAATCAAGTTGCCCTTGAAGGGCAATGACGAATTGACAAAAGTGACAGTTGCCTTCAATAGCATGTCTGAGAACCTGGCAAGTTCTTACCGTGAACTTCACAGCCGCACTGAACAGTATCGTGAGTTATCAGCCCGGCTGGCCGAAAATAATGCCATGAAGAGTGCCATGCTCTCCACCGCGCTTGATGCCATTATCACCATCGATCAATCAGGTAATGTGGTCGAATTCAATAAGGCCGCCGAGCAGACTTTTGGTTATAGCTACGATGAAGCTCGTGGTCGTGATATGGCGGAAATGATTATTCCCGAAGCATATCGTGAGGTCCATAGACAGGGAATGAAGCATTGGAAGGCAACCGGTGAGGGTCCGGTACTGGGCTCTCGAATTGAAATTGTTGCCCAGCATAAGGACGGTCATATTTTCCCGATAGAACTTTCTATCACCCCTATCGAGATCGAGAACGAAACTTACTTTACCGGTTTTATTAGAGACATCAAGGAGCGAAAACAGGCAGAAGAAGAACTGCGACTTGCAGCAAGCGCACTCGAATCACACGAGGCAATCTTCATCACGGATAATGAAGCCAGGATTTTACGAGCCAATAACGCTTTTACTGAAATAACCGGTTTCTCCAGTGAGGAAGCCATAGGTAGTACCCCATCAAATCTGCTCAAGTCCGGCATGCATGAAGAGGAATTTTATTTGCAGATGTGGCAGAGGCTTAACGATAGCGGCCACTGGGAGGGGGAGATATACAACAAAAGAAAAAACGGCGAAATATTTCCTGAGTGGCTGAGTATTACCGCAGTTAAAGACGAGAACGGAGAAGCCAGTCACTATGTCGCGCATTTCATCGATATCAGCGAAAGAAAGCAATTTGAGCAGGATATCAAACTCGCACAGGAAAATGCCGAACGGGCCAACCAGGCAAAGTCCCAGTTCCTGGCCAATATGAGCCATGAAATCAGGACGCCATTGAACGCAGTGATCAACCTTTATGAACTCCTGCTGGGTACAAAACTTGACGAACAGCAACAGGAACTGGTTCGCGGTGCCTATGAAGGCGGCAAAGCACTTTCCACTCTGTTAAACGATATCCTGGATTTTTCTAAAATCGAGGCCGGCAAGATTGAATTGCAAGAGCAACAGTTTGCATTAAGTGGCATGATCAACGGCATTATCGACATGTTTCGGCCACAGTCGAAAGCAAAGGGCATCGAACTGAACGTTACCGTTGACTCCAAAACGCCAGATATTGTCATTGGCGACGAGCAACGCATCCGCCAGGTGCTGGTGAATCTGATTGGTAACGCCGTAAAGTTTACTGATCGAGGAAAAGTATCCTTACTGGTTGAACCTGCCGGGAACAATAAAATTACTTTTCGTGTGGAGGATACCGGTATCGGTATCCCCAAGGACGCAAACGATTATTTATTTGAGGAATTCCGCCAGGTTGACGCCTCTTTAACTCGGAAATACGGTGGTAGCGGTCTAGGCCTGACTATATCGAAAAAGCTAGTTCATGCCATGAATGGCGAGATTGGTTGTGAGCAGGGCGAGCAGCGAGGCAGCGTGTTCTGCTTTCAACTGCCACTGGCCCATGGCGTCGAGAGCAATGTAATAGAAAAATACGAACCAGGCACGGAGATTCAGAAAAGTCGTGTACTGGTCGTTGAGGACAGCACAGCCAATCAAATCGTTATCCGCACCCTGCTGGAAAAGTTAGGATGTATCGTGGTGCTGGCGAATAACGGACTTGAGGCTGTGCAGTCTGTCATGAATGACCGATATGACCTGGTGTTCATGGATATTTCAATGCCAGTAATGGATGGCTACGAAGCAACTGGCAAGATACGCGCTCTTCAGTCCTCGTCGTCACGTGTGCCGATAATAGCCCTCACGGCCAATGTATTTTCGGAAGATCAACAACGTTGCCTGGATTCCGGTATGGATGATTTTCTGGCCAAACCCTTGGATGCCGTGCATTTGAGAGAAAAGTTAAGACAATGGATTGGCGCTACTCATCCAGTCCAGGCTGCTAGTCCGGCTAGCAATGATACCTCGGAAATCATCGATCAGGCGACGCTGGATACCCTTTCAGAAGAAACTTCCGCAGAGTTAATGCCGGAACTGATGTCAATTTATATCGATGAGACCAGCAATCGCTTGCAGGAGTTACAAGCAGCAGTGAATAGTTCCGGAACGGAGCAGGTTATCTCGGTTGCACATGCGATCAAGAGTAGCTCGGGCACATTTGGAGCCCTGAAGTTACAGGAGGCGGCGCGACATGTTGAAACCAGTGGCCGTGAAGGTAACGAGTCTCTTATGCGCGAGGGAGTGCCTGATTTACTGAATGTCGGTACGGAAACTCTGAGAGCCATGAAAGTTAAAGCTGATGAATATGCCGCCTCATTATCAAACACGGGCAGTAGCCTGGCCTAAATCTGATTATTTAAGGAATATGCGATGAAGCACAACCAAAATCCACACATCCTGCTGGTCGAAGACAGCCTCTCACTAGGCCGTGTTTACCAGGAATATCTGAAGGAGCTTAATGTTGATATCAAGCATGTAACCGACGGTCAATCTGCACTGGATATTCTCAAGGATACAGCGGTTGATATCGTGTTGCTGGATCTGAATCTTCCTGACATGCATGGCCTCGATATTCTGGCCTACCTGCACGAGTCAGCACCACAAATCTCCAGTATCGTCATCACCGCGCATGGATCAATAGATATGGCAGTGGAAGCAATACAGTTGGGCGCCTATGATTTTCTGCAAAAACCTTTTGATGCAGAACGCTTGCGGGTGACCGTCAATAACGTGCTGGAAAAGAACAATCTGCTTAATCTGGTGCAGACATACCAGGATCAGTTTGAGCGCGATCATTTTCATGGATTCATCGGCGCTTCATTATCAATGCAGGCCATTTACAGGATTATTGAGAGTGCGGCACCAAGCAATGCAACGGTGTTTATTACCGGTGAAAGCGGCACCGGTAAGGAAGTGTGTGCGCAAGCGATTCATGATGAAGGCAATCGCCACGACAAGCCCTTCATTGCGCTAAATTGTGCCGCTATTCCCCGAGACCTGATGGAAAGCGAGATCTT
>JBFFRZ010000174.1:0-5852 GCA_041572715.1 Gammaproteobacteria bacterium | reverse complement strand
CTCATCCAATGGTGTGGGCACGCACAGGATGAGTGCATCCGCATAACCTGCTCGGGCGAAATCGACTGTTGCTTCGAAACCCTGTTTTTTGGCTTTTTGAATAGATTGATCAGGTATGTGCTCAATATAGTTTTCGCCATTCGAAAGGCTGTTAACTTTACCTGGATCGGTATCGAGACCAAGAACCTTGTAGCCTACTTCACAATACCGAATCGCCAGGGGAAGACCCACGTACCCGAGTCCTACTATACCGACAACAGCAGATTTGTCTTTTAATTTGTGGATCATGTCTGAAGAAGTTGTATTGAGGCTATGTTTAAGAATGCGGATGAAAAAATATTTTATAACGCTGAGTTGTCATGCCAATTACAGCAAAGGCTCAATCAACGGCCTCAAACTATCCTTACTCACCTCGGTACGAAACGCCTCTATCACCTTACCATCCCGACCAATGAGCACCGTGTAAGGCAACGTCATCAACTGGTTGCCATAGGACTTCATGATCTGCAGCCCCTCCAGTTCAGCCAGCAGAATCGGGTACTCAGCACCGATGCCGTCAATGAATGCCTGCACCAGGTCTGCCTGGTCCAGCGCTACGCCAACTACCTCAAATCCCTTCTCGCCCAACTCCTCTCTCAACTCGACAAAGTCCGGCATCTCCTTGAGACAGGGCGGGCACCAGGTGGCCCAGAAATTCAGCAGGATGACCTTGCCGTCCCACTCGCTGAGTTTGCGGTCCTTGCCTTCCAGGTCTTTCAGGGTGAAGTCGATGCGTTGCTTTGGCACATCTACCGGTAACTGTGTCTGCGCGCTGTTCGACTGGCCAGACGGAGGGGCGTTCAGCCACTTTGCAGTGATCAGACCGGCAGTCAGCGAGATAATGGCAACGGCCGAATACAGGATCCGGGTTTTAGCCGACGGGGACATTGCCTAGCGCAGGACCTGGTCGAGGTGTGCCTTGAACTCAGTCGCGTTTTTAAATCCGACCACCCGGTAATTCTTGCGCTCTTCTCCCTGCGGGGTGAAGAATAGAATCGCCGGTGGTGCTATCAGGCTAAACTTTTTCAACAGCGCCTGGTCCTGTTCGTCATTGGCCGTGACATCAGCCTTTAACAGGTGAACATTGGCCAGCGCTTTTTGCACGCCCGGATCCGGGAAGGTGCGTTGTTCCATCTGGATACAGTACACGCACCAGTCGGCATAGAAATCCAACATCACATATTGTCCACGGGCATTGGCCTCGGCCAGCTGCTTGTTGAAGTCATCCACTGACTTGATGCGGGTGAAATTCAGATGCGCCTGCTGGGTGGAGGAGCCCCCGGCAACAGATCCGCTATTCAGGTTCTTCAGCGGATTGAGCATATCGCGTGAGCCGGTCGAGGCGCCAATGACCATCAGTACGCCCCAGATGACGAGTACGATACCCATACCTTTCCACAGCTTGCGCCAGCCGGATACGCCAGCTTGCAGGCTGTCCAGTGCGCCCATGTAGACACCAGAGACGATAAACAAAACCGCCCACAGGAACAGGCCAACCGGGCCAGGAATAATCCTCTCCAATAGCCACAGTGCGACCACCAGCAGGCCCACACCGAACACGGCCTTGATGGTATCCATCCAGGCGCCGGCCCTGGGAAGCAGTTTGCCGGCGGAGGCGCCAATCACCAGCAGCGGCGCGCCCATGCCCATGCTGAGGGCAAACAGCGCGGTACCGCCCAGAACGGCGTCACCGGTCTGGCCGATCACGATCAGCGCGCCAATCAGGGGCGCGGTGACGCAGGGGCCGACAATCAGTGCAGAGAGGAAGCCCATAATGGCAACCCCGGCCAGGGTGCCGCTTTTTTGCGAATTACTAATCTCTGTCAGGCGGGACTGAATCGCGGCGGGCATTTGCAATTCATAAAAACCAAACATGGAAAACGATAGCGCGACAAAAATGACAACAAAGGTACTGACCACCCAGGGATCCTGGAAGGCGGCCTGCAGGTTGGCGCCAAACAGTCCCGCGACTACGCCGGCCACGGTGTAGGTGATCGCCATCGACAGGACGTAAACCAGCGAGAGTTCGAAGGCCTTGCCGGTGGAGATTTTTTCACCGTGCCCGATGATGATGCCGGACAGGATCGGGATCATGGGGAAGACGCAGGGTGTAAATGCCAGCAACAAGCCCAGACCGAAAAAGAGTAGCGCCGACAACCACAGCGGGTTATCCAGCAGGAATGCAGCCAGCTCGTCCTGCTCACTGACCGGTTCCTCGGCTGCAGTTACACTGGTGCTTGCGGGCGCTGTCGCAGCTTGCATGGCCTGGGTCTTGTCTGCCGTGGCTGGTTTGGTAGCTGTTGGCTGTGCCATCGTGGTGGCGGCCGCCGCTGTCGGCAGTGCATTCAGCTCAAAAGTTTTCTTGATTGGCGGATAGCAAAGTCCTGCGTCTGCGCAACCCTGGTATTGCACCAGCAGCTTGAAGGGACGGGGCTCTTTGTTGGTGTTGGTTACGGGTACGTTACCGACCACTCGGCCATAAAAAACGCTGACTTCGCCAAAGTATTCGTCGTGCTTGACCTTGCCCTTGGGTAATTCGAGCGCGCCCAGCTTGATGTTCTCCGGGTGGTCAACGAGGCTGACCTGGATCTTGTCCCGGTAGAGGTAGTACTTGTCAGCGGTGGTGAAGTCCAGTTTGATCTGGTTTTCCTGGTTATTGGTCACCAACAGCTGGAAGGCCTGGTCCGGCTCGAGGAATTCGTCATCTGCCCCGCTTTTAATGCCGAGCGATTTACCCAGGTTGCTCAGGGCGGCAATCGGGTTGGGGATGGAGATGGTCGAGGCCTGCGCGATGGGCAGTTCGATTTCCAGGTTTTGCTTGTGCGGCGGATAGCAGACGCCCAGGTCGGCACAACCCTGAGAGATTGCGGTCAGGGTGAAGCTGGCGGGTACATTGCCGCTCGCGGTATAGGGCAGCCTGACGTCGACTGTCCCGCGGTAGGTCTCAACCTCGCCGAAAAACTCGTCTTTCTTGATCTTGCCGGGTGGCAGTTCAGGCTCGCCCAGTTCGATACTGTCATTCTCTTCCAGAAAACGGAACTTGGAACGATACAAGTAATACTTGTCCGCGATTTGCCATTGCAGCGTAATGGCTTCGGCATCGACATTGATGACCTTTGCCGGAAATGCCTGCTCCGGCATCAGCAGTTCCTCCTCATCCTGTGCCTGGGCGAACAGCCCAAATGGCAGCAGTAGCGAGGCGAGTATCAATAAGACTGAAAAGTTCTTTATGTTGAGTTTCATTCGGTGTTTCCGCAGTTATCGCTGACCCATCCCAGGTAATCTTCCAGACCACGCTGTATGGGTACCGCCAGTATTTCTGGCAGCTCATAAGGATGCTTGTTTTTAATCCAATTTTCTACGTTTTCATATTCACTGGCGCATGTTTTGATAATGAGCTGATGTTCGGTGCCTTGTTGTACTTCGTCTTTCCATCGGTATATAGAACGCATCTCGGGCAAAATGTTCACACAGGCGGCCAATGATTGCTCAATCAGTTCGTTCGCCAGCTGTTGAGCTGACGCCAGGTCCGGCATGGTGGTGAGCACAATTACATGAGGCACCGGCAGAAATTCCCGATTAGCCATTGAAATAATTGGCGCAAAGCGTCATGTTGTCTACTGATCCCCATACTCCCCGATTTTAACCATGTTTCGACTCTTGTTTCTGCTGTTTTTGATCGTGCCGGCCATTGAGATTGCCCTGTTTATTGAAATTGGCGGTGTCATCGGCGTGATTCCGACCCTGTTGCTGATCGTGGTCACCGCGGCTCTTGGCGTGGTTTTGTTGCGTCTGCAGGGCATGAGGACCCTCGTCCGGGTACAGGAAAGCCTGAATCGGGGGGAAATCCCGGCCATTGAACTGTTGGAAGGGATGCTGTTGCTGATTTCAGGGGCGTTTTTGCTGACTCCCGGTTTTTTTACCGACGCCGTTGGCTTTGCCGTGCTTGTGCCGGCAGTGCGCAGAAGCGCCGCGATGTGGTTGCTGTCGCATGCGGACGTTATCAAGTTCCGTTCGGGTGGGGGTCCTCGCGGCCCTGATGTCTATACCGACACGCGCGGTCATCACACCATAGAGGGTGAGTACCAGCGTAAGGACTAGGCGCACCCCGACCGCAATCTATCGACACCTGATTAAGATGTTCGATATACAGACCGGGCCCGATTATTTACGGGTGTGCGCCGCGTTTGTGCTAGATTTCCCAATCTAACGAGGCTGAGGCAGGTTCCTGATCTTCATGCAAATCTCAACGCTAACCAGCCAATGATCTGGAATTCCATTTCAGGTTTGCGGATATTAATGGTCGCCGGGATTCTGCTGGCGTATATCACGGCTATCACCGTTGTATACGTTCTGGTTGATCACTATTACGATGAGAACAAGCCCGAGAGTCGTGACAGCATCAAGTGGGATCTTGGCATTCGCACTGATGCCATTTACCAGCTCATTGCACAATCCCGAAAGGCGGTTGATCAGCTTGCGGGTCAACAGAAGGTTCGAGATTTGCTGATTTTTGGTGAAGCCGATGAGATAGAAGACTGGGCAAGCGAGGCACGAGCCTTTTTACCTGGCCATCTCGGTATGGCGTTAATTTCTTCAAGGGGAAAAATAATCGGTGAGCCCGGACAGTTGCGCGTCGGTGAGGCCTGTTTGCGGGACATGCACAGGACCATCAGTGGCCGGGCAGCTGAATGGCTCCTGATTCACCGCGATATGCCCGGGCAGGAACACTACGACGTGCTCGCCGTGGTCAAGAATGAAGAAGGTGAAAACCTGGGATTCCTGTTTGCCAGCTATCGATTCAGCCTGCTGCAGGAATGGCTGGACCTGTACACCTTTCCCGGAGAGTACATGAGACTGCTCGATGAAAACGGCGATATGCTGGTTGAGTCCGGCGAACCAGTCAGTGATGTCGAGTTATTCACGAATCCTCTTGGCAATACCCGGCTAACGCTGGAGTTGTCCAAGCTGGCTGCACAAAAGGATGGTCTGGCTGGAAAACTGGTGCTCTACAACACGGTATTCTTCATACTGATCGCACTGGTTCCGCTGATTGTTTTTCAGCGTCTCTGGGGTCTGATCCGGGACGATCTCGCGCAATTACTCGAATGCCTGGAAAAAGGCTCTGCGTGCAGCATCGAGACGAGTGAGAAACAATCGAACCTGCGCGAAACCCGGGAAATTGTCGAAAAAATAGGCGACCTATCCCGGCAACTACATCAACAGCAGGCGAAACTCACTGTTGACTCACTGTATGACCATCTCACCGGGTTGCCTAACCGCAGGAGTCTTGAAGACTACCTGGAGCATATATGCGGCATGGTGCATCGCGGCTCGGGTTTCCGGCTGGCGCTGGTAGACATGGACAATTTCAAACAGGTCAATGACAGCCAAGGGCACCGGGCCGGGGATGATTTGCTGTTGCTGTTCTCCGATGTGCTGGAAGACGTATTGCGTGATGCCGATTATGCGGCGCGATATGCCGGTGATGAATTCGTGCTGCTGCTGTATGAACAGACCCCGACACAGAAAAGCCGTTTTGCCCTGACACGCATATCGGAAAGCTTTATCGAAGCGCAGAATGCCGAGAAACCAGTCGGCGACCTCATCTCGACATTGAGTATCGGATCAGTGCGGCTCGAGCCCGGTTCGGTGGTAGAGCCCGCTGCAGCGGTCCGCATGGCAAACGAAGCGCTCTACGAAGCCAAGCGCAGGGGCCGTAACCGCATCGTGGATTACTCTGAACTGGAATCCGGCTGATTCGATTATGGTGTTCAGTGTAATTTTGCGCTTTCAGCTCTTTATTTAAGCCT
>JBFFRZ010000173.1:0-5911 GCA_041572715.1 Gammaproteobacteria bacterium | reverse complement strand
TCGGCAGAACTGGTGGTTACACTCAGCTCTCCCAGTTCACGCCCGTCGTAACTCAGGTTTTCTACATTAATATTTGCGCCGGGCAAATCAGCCGGCAAAAGTTTGCTTTTTTCTTCTGTTTCGGCCTGCATGTCAGGTGCTGCGTCTGCCGCTTTAAGTATCGACAGGTGCTTGAAATCAATATCCAGTAACGGTCCCGCGTCACTTTGACGATATGAAAGTTGGCCCTCGGCACCCCTGCCGGTGATATCAGCAGACCAGTCATCCCCCTTGGAAGATGCTGTGACCCTGAAATCCTCGACCAACCATCGGTAATATTTCAACTGATCAAACCGCAGGTCAGTATTGAACGTCCTGAAGGTACTGTTGTTTTCCTGCCTGGAAAACGCCTTGAGATTTTTTCTGAACCATTCATTCCACTCGTCGATAGCCAGGTAGTCCAGCCGCCCGCCAATCACGAGTTCCTCCGGGTCAGGGGGTTGCTGAATATCCTGCTTGCCGAGACTGATATAGGCCGCGTTGACCAGGTGAGATTCCGGGTTAACTGTCAGCAGTGCATGCATTCGATCACCCAGCGTGAATTGAATTTTTTCAGCAGAATCACCCGAAAAACCTGTTTGCAGAACAAAATCAAGCTGCTCGGCAGCCTGCTTTTTGAACGGATGGGGGAACTTGAGTTCAGTACCAACCAGCGATGAGCTGACCCGCAGACTGCTTGCACTTTCTTCGGGTATATCGATTAATACATTGAAGGGTGCTTCACCGCTGAGCTGGGCTGCGAGACCGGGACTTCTTGATTCAATAATCCTGGAAACGTCTGCCAGACCCTTGCCCTTTATCTGTACATGCGACTGCCCGTCATCTAATTGCAGCGTATCGACAACCACGTCGACGTAACGGTCATTAAACGATGCATGAATATTGTCCGCCGTGAATGACTTTTCCGTGAAATTCAGCAGGCCGGTGATCTTGTTCAGTTGCAGGCCCCAGTCATCAATGTTCAACTGGTTATCGAGAAACACGACCTTGCCCTTCAGCCTCGGCTCACCTTCCGATAACGGCAGGCGGAAGGACAACTCGATGTCATTCCTGCCCTCCATGCGCAGCGCGTTCAGTGCCTGCTGGTAATCTCCTGACAAGCCGGTTTCAGCAATATAGCGAAACATGTCCGCGGCCGGGGTCTCGGCCATACCATCAATCAACAGTATCGGATTATCAAGTGTGAGATCCGGAATCTGCACAACCGTGTCCCTGATTTCAGCACCAAATATCCTGCCGGATGAAGCATTGATATGCATGGACCTGCCACTGAACGAAACCTCGGCTTCAATCTGGTCGATAACCGGCCAGTCCCTGTAGTAGTCCAGCACGCCATCACGCACTTTAAAACTGACTTCAAATCGACCGTCATTTTTATCAAAAGGAAAATCTTCCATCGTTCCATGGAATATGAACGAGCCATAATCAACATGGCTTGCCACGATTCCTTTGTCCAGCCACTCCACTGCTTCCTGCCCCATGATGACGGCTGGCAGGTAAAACGAGGTATAGGCACCGTCACCATCCTTGAAGTTTGTCTGCAGATCCAGGAAAACCGCGCCTTCATCGGGCACATGCACCGATAGACGACTCTGCGTAGAAATGTGGCTGTTGGCCGCATCTATCCGGGAAGACTCGATTAACAGGCCTGAATCCAGCCAGATCCAGCTGATATCACCCTGTAGCGTCTCCAGTCGCAAAGGATCCCTGAAGATGGTTTTCAGATCCAGCAGCGCGTTGGTTGTCGTCAGCTGCAATAGCCCGCCCTGCCGCGTGGCGGCCAGGTAACCATCCAGCCCTTCTGCACCCGGCCAGTCCTCGTATGCCGTGATCGAAAAATCAGCAATGCTGGCCTGCATTGCATAGTCAAGCAGCTGGTTTTCTTCCTCGTCGGTGGAAAACTGCAGGCGCAGGTCCCTGATATCACCCCTTGGTGAAACCCGCTGCAACTGATCGCCCATCAGTGAATGTACCAGGGGTTGCCGGTCGATTAGTGGCAGAAAATCCTGTACGCGCAGATAGTCAGCATTAACGAGGAAAAGATTGTCCTTTTCATGCCGGTATTCAATCAGCAATGCACTGTCAGGCCAGCGATATTCCTGTCGATTGATATGTAGCCGCCCAACCTGCAGTGACCAGCCCTGCTCAGTCAGTAGCCAGTTGTATTGTCCGCCGATTGATTCAACAGAAAACCTGCCTGCATTATGGTTCTGCCTGTAGAGCAGGTCTGAAATCAACAGGTCTCCCGTAACCTGCCTGACCGTACCATCCCTGACGTCCATCCAGAAATTCAGATCTGTCGTTCCCGTATCGGGCAATATGAAGGTATCTTCAAAGATTTCTTTCCAGTAAGGCAACGAGGCCGATTTGAGATTTAAAAATACCTCGGCGTTGTAGATGCCCTGCAATAATTTTTCCTTTTCCAGTCTAACCATCAGGCTGGTTTTATCGGCAATCACACTGGTTCCCGTCGTCAGGCGTGCTTCCAGGCTTGCTGGCCGTTTGATGAAATCAAGTGCCACTTGCTGCAGCGAGATTTCGGGCAAGGTATTTCCCCGGTCTTCAAATACAAAGTGATCCACTTTCATTTGCAAATCCGGTTGCTGCAGAATCCATTCCAGCTGTTTGCTACCCAGATCCCGCTCATTATCCTGTGCGATCTCTCCCAGGTTGAAACCCAGGCTTCCATCCACCTCTCGATAGATTTCAAGCTGACGCATGTGGATTCTGACTGCTTTGGGCATGAACTCACCGGCAATCAGGCTGGGCAACACACCGAGTACTACTTCCAGCGATTGCAGTTCCAACCCGGCCTGGTGCTCAGGTTGACTGATGTGAACCCCCTTGAGTGACAATACCGGGCGTAATCCACTCCAGCCTGCTTCAATGCTGTTTATAGTAACGGGGGAACCCAGGATATCTGCCGCCAGCAGCTGTATTTCCTGTCGATACTCGGTAATGCCGGGCAGAAGAATCCGGGCAGATGCAAACATAAGGCCAAGCAGGATGATGACCGAGAACAGGATACGCCTGCCGATCAACAGTAAGTGCTTGCTATGTTTCTTCAACATGGTACGCGTACTACATTAATACGACGTCGTAATTTTCCTGTGAATACAACGCCTCGGCCTGGAACTGTATAGGCTTGCCGATGAACTCTTCCAGTTCGGCAACACTATTTGATTCCTCGTCCAGCAACAGGTCAACCACTTCCTGCGATGCAAGAATCAGCAGCCTGTCTGCTTCAAACTGCCGGGCTTCCCGCATGATCTCACGAAAGATTTCATAGCATACGGTCTGCGCCGTTTTAACAGAACCGCGACCTGAGCATGTCGGGCATGGCTCGCACAACAGGTGTTCAAGGCTTTCACGGGTGCGTTTACGCGTCATTTCAATCAACCCCAGCCTGGAGATTTCCGTCAGGTAGCATTTGGCATGGTCTTTATCGATACATTTTTCGAATGCCCTCAACACCTGGCGTTTATGTTCTTCATTACTCATGTCAATGAAATCCAGGATGATGATGCCACCGAGATTACGCAGTCTCAGTTGCCTGGCAATAGCCTGCGCCGCCTCAAGGTTGGTTTTGAATATGGTTTCCTCCAGGTTGCGATGCCCGACGTAAGCCCCGGTGTTGACATCAATCGTGGTCATCGCCTCGGTCTGGTCAATGATCAGGTAACCACCGGACTTCAACTGCACCTTGCTCTGCAGTGCCTTCTGGATTTCATCCTCTATGTTGTACAGATCGAACAACGGGCGTTCACCGGAATAATGTTCCAGTCGGTTTGCCAGCAGGTCGGAAAGAAACTTTTCCGCAAAGTCACTCATGCGACGAAAGGCTTCGCGTGAATCAACCAGCACCTTGGCAACGCTGTCGTCAATAAAGTCTCGCAGCGTGCGCAACATCAGGTTTAACTCCTCGTAGACCATGTCCCCCGGTTGGGCAGTCAGCTCACGCTCACGAATAATGCCCCAGAGTTTCTGTAAGTAACTGATGTCCGCTTTCAGTGCGTCATCATTCACCCCTTCGGCCGCCGTACGGACGATATAACCCTGACCCGTGCCTTCTGTCAGCCGGCTAACTGCATCTTTAAGACGGTTGCGCTCATCTTCGTCTTCCAGCTTGCTGGATACGCCCATGCATTTGACCTGGGGCATCAGAACCAGGTAGCGGGAGGGTATGGTGATCTGGGTTGTCAGCCTGGCGCCCTTGGTACCCAGTGGATCCTTGATCACCTGCACCAGCAGGGTCTGACCCTCACTGAGTATTTCTTCGATTTGCCTGCTGTCGGCATCACAACCATTATCCCGCTTCGAGATAATATCCGATGCGTGTAAAAATGCCGCCCGATCGAGGCCGATATCAACAAAGGCGGCCTGCATACCCGGCAGCACCCGCCGAACCTTGCCCTTGTAGATATTCCCTACCATGCCCAGTCGGTTACTGCGTTCCAGCAGTAACTCCTGCAGCATGCCGTTTTCAACGACGGCAACCCGGGTTTCCTGTGGTGTTACATTGATCAGGATCTCTTCATGCATCTGCTGGTACCGATAGCTGGACTCCGATTTCTTCCAGCAATTGAGCTGTTTCGTACAAAGGCAACCCCATAACGCCGGAATAGCTACCCTCTATTTTTGTTACAAACCGCGCGGCAATTCCCTGTATTGCATAGGCACCCGCCTTGTCCCGGGGTTCCCCGGTTTCCCAGTAGGCGGCAATCTCACTTGCGGACAAGGGCCGGAATGTCACCATCGTCCGGTTCGCACAGGATAATTCCCTACCTTCACGGGCGACCGCAACCGCGGTAACCACCTCGTGTTGCCTACCTGACAATGATTCTAACATCTGCAGGGCATTTTCGCGGTTCTCGGGCTTGCCCAGGTTGAGCCCGTCAACCGTCACCAGGGTATCCGATCCGATTACCACCGCATCGGGGGCAAGTGAGAGACCTACCCGTGCCTTGGTCAATGCCAGCCGTATGGCACAGTCAACCACCAATTCATGTTCCGCACAGGTCTCATCGATATCGACTGGCAGGATGTCATGATCCACGTGAATCTGCTGCAGCAATTCATGGCGTCTGGGTGAAGCCGAAGCCAGTATGACCCGTGCTTGCTCAGTCACGGTGGTACGGATGGTTTTGGGTGATGGCGAATGCCCGGTATAACTGCTCGGCCAGCAGCACCCGCACCAGCATATGAGGCAGGGTAAGACGGGACAATGACCAGGTTATATCCGCCCGGTCCAGGCACTGCCTCGACAGACCATCCGGCCCCCCAATCAACAGACTGACATCACGCCTGTCCTGTAACCACGATGCCAGTTCTGATGCCAGCTCGCGAGAATTCCACTGCCTGCCACCTTCATCCAGCGCAATCACCACATCGTCTGCGGATACCCCGGCCAGCAGTCGATCACCCTCCTGTTCCTTGAGATGCAATACCTCGCTGTTTACGGTTCGCTCCGGCATATTAATCTCGCGCAGGTTTAACTTGATATGCCTGGGAAACCGGTCCCGGTAATCCTCAAAGCCCTGCTTGATCCAGGCAGGCATACGTTTGCCGATGGCATGTATCTTGATGTTCAAAGTGACGGCTGACTCAGTGTGGCGCGTCGGCCTTGTCCCCTTCCACTGACCATAACCGTTCAAGCTGATAGAAATCCCTGATCTGGGGCATCATGATATGCACAACAACATCCCCGAGGTCGACCAGCACCCATTCGGCGGCATCCTCGCCCTCGACACCCAGTGGCGCATTACCCGATTCCTTGGTTTTCCTGATGACATTGTCAGCCAGTGATTTCACGTGGCGCGAAGAAGTCCCGCTACAAATGACCATGAGGTCCGTAATCGATGTCTTGTCCCTG
>JBFFRZ010000172.1:0-5927 GCA_041572715.1 Gammaproteobacteria bacterium | reverse complement strand
TCAGTTCTGCCGGACCATTATTACGGCTCAGCACCCGAAACTGTATGTCGTGGATATGCATGGGGTGCGGCAACGGTGAGTTATTCGTAAACTCCCAGATTTCGGTGTCATTGAGACGCACCACTTCATCGATACGACTCATGTCAAACGATTTATCGTTGATCGTCATGCCAGAGCCAGCCCCTGACATCCGATTCATCATCATGCCCATGCCCATCGTCATATCGAGCCTGAACGTTCGTGTGTTTACAACGTTTGCCGGATTCAGGTCAGGCTGCTCATGCTTCACGCCCTGCAACGTACTGACTTCGCCATCGGGGTTCTTGCTGACAAAACGCATGACATTGAAGGGCTGATCGTCGCCCGACATCATCATCGCCATCATGCCCATACCCATGCCAAAGTTGCTCGTTGGTAGTGGCTTGTGCTGCAGCATGACATCATCCTTCGCGCCAAATTCAACGATGATTTCAGCACGCTCACCTGGTGCCAGGCGCAGGTGTTTCATACGGACAGGTGTCGGCATAAATCCGCCGTCCGAGGCGATCTGGGTGAATTCGCGGTTATCACTGAAATGCAGGTTATAAATACGCGCGTTGGATCCGTTCAGAATACGAAAACGTGTCTGTCTTCGCTGTGCCCGATACAGGGGCCGGATGGTGCCGTTAACAAGAATAAAGTTACCCCTCATCCCCGCCATGCGTTCATGCATATTGCTTACATATCGGAACGAACCATCCTGGTGAAAGTTACGGTCCTGAAGCACCAGAGGGATATCGTCGATGCCGTAGGTTTTCGGGATGTCCGCCTGCTGACTGTATTCATCATCCACGTAAAACAGGCCTGCCAGTCCCTGGTATACCTGCGGTCCGGTATACCGGTGTGTATGTGCGTGGTACCACAAGGTTGATGCCGGTTGTCTGATTTCATAGCTGGCTTTCCATACTTTTCCCTGTGCGATCTCCTGGTGCGGCCCACCATCCATGAGTGCCGGCAAATAGACACCATGCCAGTGCAATGTAGAGGGCATATTCAGGTTATTTTTGACATTAAACTCGGCGAATTCTCCTCGGTGTAACCTCAGCACAGGCCCCAGGTAATCTGAATTGATTCCGATGGTTGGCGTGTCATACCCCTTGAAGAATTCAGAAGTCCCATGTTGAAGTGATAAGTCGAAGATACGTCGACCTTTTTCTGTCCGGCCGTGATACTCCGGCGGAATGATTAGCGGGTAAATAAAATCTTCTGGCGCATAGCGATAGCTTCCGTGTGCTGTACGCAACAGGTACAAGGAACCCAGGCTGGCTGTACCTGCTATAGCTGCAGCCTGCAAAAACTTACGTCGTGTCATTGCCATGTTATTTGTCCTTTTATATTAATCCACTCACTCTGCTTAAAGCTCAACATGACGCAACCGTAACGCATTGGTAATGACGGACACGGAGCTGAAACTCATGGCAGCGGCCGCAATAATCGGCGACAACAACAAACCAGATACCGGGTATAGCACGCCGGCGGCTACCGGCACGCCCAGCGAGTTATAAATAAAGGCAAAGAACAGGTTTTGCCGAATATTCCGCATGGTTGCCCGACTCAGTTTGATTGCACGGACGATGCCCGTGAGATCGCCCTTAATCAGCGTGACCCCGGCACTTTCCATCGCAACATCGGTACCTGTGCCCATGGCAATACCGACGTGAGCTTGCGCGAGCGCCGGTGCATCGTTAATTCCGTCACCCGCCATGGCAACGGTATACCCCTGCTGTTGTAACTTGATGACCGCATCTGCCTTTTGATCCGGCAACACTTCGGCCTCAATGCCATCGATATGAAGTTGCTCTGCCACGGCTTGTGCTGTCGTACGGTTATCGCCCGTCAGCATAATGATGCGCACCCCTTCGTCATGTAGTGCCTTGATGGCCGCAGGGGTTGTTGACTTGATAGGGTCGGCAACGCCAATCAGTCCTGCTGCCTTGCCATCAATGGCGACAAACATGACGGTTTGTCCGGATTGCCTGAGGGACTCGGCCTCTGAAATCAATTCGTCATAACCAATGGACAAAGTCTGCATGAGTTTCAGGTTACCCAGCGCAACCTCATGGTCATCAACCTTGCCTTGCACGCCCTGGCCGGTAACCGCGGTAAATTCGCTCACATCCTGTAGCGAAATTGATTGCGCCCGGGCGCCGTGAATCATGGCTTCTGCCAGGGGGTGTTCACTGCCGCGTTCCAGGCTGGCCGCCAACATCAGTATCTGTTCTTTGCTGAAATCACCATAAGGCGTCACACTGGCCAGTGACGGCTTGCCTTCCGTTAAGGTCCCCGTTTTATCCACGACCAGGGTGTCTACCTTCTCCATGATTTCCAGTGCCTCTGCGTTCTTGATGAGCACACCGGCACTCGCACCCTTACCCGTTCCGACCATGATCGACATCGGCGTAGCCAGACCCAGTGCACAGGGACAGGCAATGATGAGTACCGCGACGGCGTTGACGATGGCATAGGCAAGACGGGGTTCAGGCCCCAACACGATCCAGGCGATAAAGGCCATGATGGCGACCACCACAACTGCGGGCACAAAATAACTGGAAACCACATCGGCCACTTTCTGAATCGGGGCACGTGAACGTTGCGCCTCGCTGACCATTTTGACGATCTGTGACAGCATGGTATCCATGCCGACCCGTTCGGCACGCATAATGAGTGTACCGTTACCATTGACGGTCGCGCCAATGACCTGTTCGTTCGCGGTTTTGCTGACCGGTATGGGCTCACCCGTGATCATGGATTCATCCACACTGCTTTCACCCTCGGTGACGGTACCATCGACCGGTACCTTTTCTCCCGGGCGAACACGTAAAAGGTAACCTGCCTGAACCTGCTCCAGCGGTATATCCTCTTCCCTGCCATCATCATATACACGCCTTGCGATTTTCGGCGCCAGGTCGAGTAATGCGCGAATGGCTGCATTGGTATTGCTGCGCGCCCTCAGTTCCAGCACCTGGCCCAGGAGCACCAGTGCGGTAATGACGGCGGCTGCTTCGAAATAGACCGCCACGGTGCCACCTTCATGTTGCATCGTCGGCGGAAAGATTCCGGGCATTAGCAATGCAACCACACTGTAGGCCCAGGCAACGGACACGCCCAGACCAATGAGCGTAAACATGTTCAGGTTCCAGGTGATGACGGATTGCCAGCCCCGCACAAAGAACGGCCAGCCGCCCCACAGGACAACGGGTGTTGCCAGGCCGAACTCTATCCACTGTACGGTTTTCATGCTCAGACCATCCGGTAATAATCCCGGAAACAGGTCTGCCGTCATGGCCAGAAGAAATACCGGCAGGGACAGGGCAACACTGACCCAGAACCGCCGCGACATATCCGTCAGTTCTTCATTCTTTTCCTCAGCGGCTACCGTGATAGGTTCCAGCGCCATACCACACTTGGGACATGACCCCGGTTCATCGCGGATGATTTCCGGATGCATCGGGCACGTGTACCGGGTTCTTGTTGTCGGCATCGGTTCCCCGGCTGGCTCCAGGGCCATACCACATTTGGGACAGCTACCCGGTCCTTTCTGCCTGATCTCCGGATGCATCGGGCAGGTGTAAAACATGGATCCGATATCACACGTACCGTCCGGGCAATAATCGGCAGTCGCATCACCTTGATGATGTGTCTTGATATATTCTGAGGGATTGTGCACAAACTTTGCCTGGCACGATTCGCTGCAGAAATAATAAGTTTCATGATCGTATTCGACTCGGTGTGTACTCTGCGGTGTGACATCCATGCCACATACCGGATCCTTAAGGCTTGATTGCGCATCATGACTATACTCTGGATGCGCATGATGTGCCGCGTCATGTATGTGAGTTTTCGGCTCCATTAGTCTGCCTCTTCCGAATACCTGGTTAGTGGATCTTCAAATGATTCGATCAGTTGACAGACCTGAGTACCGTCCGGTACACCGTCTGGCATGGTTTCCCATAACGCCAACGCCTTTTCCATACGAGTTTGCAGGTTGAGCATTTCATCAATCTTTTCACGATTACCTTCGATACGGTTACGAATTAATCGCCCGACATCCGGACACGGGGACTCACCTGAATCTGCATGATGAACGATCTGCCTGATTTCATTCAGGGTAAATCCAAGGTTTTTCGCCATACGGATGAATCGTAGTCGACTTATCTCATTGGCTTTAAACAATCGGTATCCGTTTTCCTGCTGGGATACCGGCTCAATCAGGCCAATGCGCGCGTAATACCGAACCACGTGGGCTGGTGCGCCACTTCTCAGTGCGAATTCGTTTACGGTTAGCATTGGCCTGACCTCACCTACTAGCTAGATCACCAGTTCCAGCCGGGACCAGGGCCATATCCTTGACCTGGACCCATCATGTGCATACCACGACCCGGGCCCATGCCATAGCCGTAACCCCGATCGTCGTCCATCATCATGCGATGCATACCGCTACCAGGGCCCATCATGCCCATACCACGACCTGGACCCCGGCCATAGCCATAACCCCGATCGTCATCCATCATCATGCCCATACCGCGACCCGGGCCCATGCCATAGCCGTAACCCCGATCGTCGTCCATCATCATGCCCATACCACGGCCTGGGCCCCGGCCATAGCCATAACCCCGATCGTCATCCATCATCATGCGATGCATACCGCTACGAGGGCCCATCATGCCCATACCGCGACCTGGACCTCTGCCATAACCGTAACTTCGATCATCGTCCATCATCATGCCCATACCGCGATCTGGACCTCTGCCATAACCGTAACTCCGATCATCGTCCATCATCATGCCCATACCGCGACCTGGACCTCTGCCATAACCGTAACTCCGATTATCGTCCATCATCATGCCCATACCACGGCCTGGGCCCATCATCGGGCAGTCTGCCGGGTTACTCTCTGCCATTGGGCACCCGCCTTGACTAGGTCCCATACGCGGACCTTGTCCTGGACCCATCATGCCCATGCCAGGACCCGGACCAGCCCCCATCATCGGCATGGAAGGACGATCATCACCGACCTCTTTCCCTTCCTCGCTCATCGCATAGGTACTCACCATCGCGCTTGCAGCGAATACGGAAGATAAAACCAGTAACTTTATTTTCACGTTGTACTCCTTTTTGAAATTGTCAAAACTTAAACTACATCTTTAGTCTAGAACCTATGTGTTACGCGCAGGTCAAGACCCCTGTCAAAATATGGTCTCTTTCAGTATTTTCCTCCTAAGTGCCCTCACTTGCCGCGTTGAGTAATTGGACTAATTCTTTGGCCGGAACATACCCCTCCAATAATCGGCCGGTCGGTAAAAAGATAGCAGGCGTGCCACGAATTTCTATTTTGATCCCAAGTGCAAACCCTTGGTCGACAGCCCGAGCTTCGGGGCATCCGGGCTTGGGCAACACGCCCTCAGTGATACCTTTAGCAATACTCATGGCCTTCTGCCGGTCCTTGGCACACCAGACGGATTTCATTGATTCATAACTGGCACCAGCTGGACCATTGCGCGGAAACGGGATGTAACGGACCTTAATGCCAGCTGCCTGTAATTGGGGAACCTCTGCATGAAGCTTCCGGCAAAACGGGCATTCGGTATCCGTAAACACCGTGATGGCATGTTTCTCTTGGCCTTTGGCCGGAAAAACGACCATGTCTGACTCACTGATGGTATTCAACAATTCCAGGTTGTCCTTACCCTTTGCCTGTTCGGTCAGGTTATTGCCGGTTTGCAGATCGATGAGTTCACCTACCAGTGCATAGCGACCATTAGAGAAAAGATAAGCGTAGTCAGCACCCACCTTGGATTGGTACAGACCCTCCACAGGTGTTCGCGTCGCCGGTCCGACATCGACTCCGGGTAGCCGATTCCGTAATAAACGGGTTTGTGGGTCAGCAG
>JBFFRZ010000171.1:0-6071 GCA_041572715.1 Gammaproteobacteria bacterium | reverse complement strand
GACGGACATTGGGCTGTTTCGAGTTCCGAAAAAATTCATAATAGTAAAAAAAACAGGGATAATCCCACGATACAATCAGCGAGGCCCTACGAATGGAATGGAAGGTATTGTTAACCGTGTACACGGTTGTTTTTATCGCCGAACTTGGAGATAAGACCCAACTGGCTACCATGCTTTTTGCCGCGGACAAGGAAGTGAGCAAGTTGACCGTGTTCATGGGTGCGTCGCTGGCACTGATTACTGCGAGTGCATTAGGTGTTCTTGCCGGTAGCCTGATTTCGGAATATGTTAGTGAAAAGCATCTTAATTATTTAGCGGGCATCGGTTTCATACTGATCGGAGCCTGGACACTCATAAAAGCCTGAGATGTGCATTTGTTACAGGGCTGTAGATCTGTGGTATCCGGAATCCACTGAACCTGGTGCTTGACGTTGCATCCGGCTCAGCAAAGTGACTGATTGCAGGTTTTAAAGGTTTAAAAATCGCCTTAAGATCATTTTTTCCAGTTCCACCAGTATCAACACCGTGCTGGCGATGGCCACAATCCTGATCCATGCCATCATGCCGATGGCCGTGGTACCAAACAGGACCTGCATCGGTGTCGTGTAGGTAAATGCTAGTTGCATGAGGGCAAGCATGCCAACGGCATAAAGAGCATAACGGTTACCCAGTAGTCCTTCGCGGGTCAGCGATGGGGCGAACAGATGTCGGGCGTTAAACAGATAAAAGATTTCGAACATCACCAGTGTGTTCACCGCGACTGTGCGCGCAAGCTCAATGGACGATCCCTGTTCGCGTTCCCAGATAAACAGTCCAAAGGTGCCAATGACCAGTATCAAGGATACAAAAGCAATGCGCCAGATGAGAAAGCCGGACAGCAGGGGTTCGCTGGGGTTACGTGGTGGGCGTTCCATGACGTTCTGCTCGGCTTTTTCGAAGGCGAGAGTCAATGCCAGGGTGACAGCGGTAATCATGTTGACCCAGAGGATCTGTACGGCTGTGATTGGCAGCAGGCGGCCGGACATTATAGCGGCGATGATGGTAAGGGCCTCGCCACCGTTGGTGGGTAGGATGAAGAGAATAGACTTTTTTAGATTATCGTAGACGGTGCGGCCTTGCGCTACGGCGCGGGCGATGGAAGCAAAGTTGTCATCTGCCAGCACCATTTCAGCGGCCTCTTTGGCGACCTCGGTACCCTTAATGCCCATAGCGACGCCGACATCGGCACGTTTCAGTGCCGGGGCGTCATTGACACCATCACCGGTCATGGAAACCACTTCGCCATTGGCTTGCAGGGCGGTGACTATTTGCAGTTTTTGTTCAGGTGACACGCGCGCAAAGATATCGTTGGATTTAACTACCTCACGCCATTGATCGGCCTTAAGCTGATCCAGTTCGCTGCCAGTGATGGCCTTGCTGCCGTCTCCTATGCCCATTTGCCTGCCAATTGCGCTGGCAGTAATGGTGTGGTCACCAGTAATCATCTTCACACGGATTCCAGCCGTCTGGCATTCCTTTACTGCGCGGATGGCCCCGTATCTTGGCGGGTCGATAATACCCACCATCCCCAACAAGGTCAGGTCACCCTTGATATCCTCGAAATAGAGGTTGCGGTGTTCCGAATGGGTGCTGCGAAAAGCAATAGCGAGCAGGCGTTCGCCCCGGCTGCCCATCTCGTGCATCTGCTCTTCCCAGAAGGTAGCATCCAGTGGCTGTTCATCACCGAAGTGACACTGGCGGTTACACATCTCCAGGATAGGTTCGGGCGCCCCTTTGATATATATAATGCCATGTCCGGCATGATCATGGTGCATGGTGGCCATGTAACGATGTTGCGATTCAAAGGGTATGACATCGGTGCGCGGATATTCTTCATGGGCATGTACCTGTTCCAGGCCAGTCTTTAGCGCAAAGCTGATGAGTGCGCCCTCGGTGGGGTCTCCATGTACCTGCCAGCGACCATTCTTGTTGACGATATTGGAATCATTACAGAGCAAAGCAGCATGGGCGATTTCCTTGATCTGTGACATCGTATCGTGGTCTACATCCTTGCCGTTCAGCGTGAATCCGCCATGAGGATCATAGCCGCTACCGCTCACCTGTAACTGTCCCCCTGATGTACAAACAGTGGTTACGGTCATCTCGTTCTTGGTTAGTGTACCCGTCTTGTCAGAGCAGATTACAGTGACAGAGCCCAGGGTCTCGACTGCGGGCAGCCTGCGTATGATGGCGTGGCTTTGAGCCATTTTCTGGACACCAATGGCCAAAGTGATGGTCATGATGGCGGGTAGACCCTCAGGGATGGCAGCAACCGCCAGGCCCACAGCGGCCAAAAACATTTCGGTAGCAGTGTAACTATGTACCATGATGCCGAATATAAATGTCAGGGCTGCTATGGTGAGGATGGCCACGGTGAGCCAGCCCGCAAAGGTCGCCATCTGACGTAGCAGCGGGGTGACAAGTACCTGCACCTCTCGTAGCAGGCCGCTAATATGTCCGATCTCGGTACGATCACCGGTCGCCACTACAACACCATGTCCCTGACCGTAGCTAACCAGGGTTCCCGAATAGGCCATGCAACTGCGGTCGCCGATGGAGGAGATCTCGTCGACTGGATCTGTGTCCTTGTCGACCGGTACAGACTCGCCGGTGAGCATTGCCTCGTCTATTCTGAGATCATGGGTGTCGTACAGACGGATATCGGCGGGTACCTTATCGCCAGATTGCAATAGTACGATATCCCCTGGCACCAGCTCCTCGGCCAGAAGACTGATGAAGCGACCGTCGCGTTTGACCATGGCCTTGTGTGAAAGCATGTTGCGGATGGCGTCCAGAGCCCTTTCTGCTTTGCCTTCCTGAATGAATCCTATCAAGGCGTTAATAATGACTACGCCGAATATCACTCCGCTATCAATCCAATGGTTCAGCAGGCTGGTAACGATGCCAGCGGCAATAAGCACATATATAAGCAGGTTATGGAATTGTGCCAGGAAGCGCATGAAAGTACTCCTGGGCCTGACTGGTCGTAAACGGTTGGCTCCATATTGCGACAGCCGCTCACTCGCAGTAATGCTGTCGAGTCCGTCAGTTGTGGCCTGCACACGAGAAAGTGCAGCCCTAACTGACAGGATATGCCAGGGTGTATCGCCTGTATTATTCTCGTTTTCTGACATGGTCAATTTCTGTCCTCTTTACAGCATATGGTTGTGCAATCTTTACATGAAGTATGTTAAAGCAATTAAAAGGCGCCAGCTGAAAAGCTTTACCATAGCGATACCGCTATCAGCTGATTACGATCATGCAAAAGCTCTTTCACCGCTTGTTTCAGTCGGGAAAACATTAAGCTGATCATCTAGAATGGTCAATACAAGCAATCTTACCGGATAGTTATGTGGGATCAGAGATACAGTGAGGAAGGGTTCGCCTATGGCATGGCACCCAACGATTTTCTGGTCGCAGAGTACGAGCATATTACTAAAGGTGGCCGCGTTCTCAGCCTGGCCGAAGGCGAGGGAAGAAACGCCGTATTTCTTGCAAAAGAAGGCTATTCAGTTACCGGTGTCGATCAGTCCCTGGTCGGTTTGAAGAAAGCTCAGTCACTGGCTGCGCAACAGGGTGTTCAGATCGAAATCATACACCGTGACCTGGCAGATTATGATCCGGGTACGGAGTGCTGGGATGGTGTTATTTCACTATGGGCACATCTGCCCTCTGCATTATGTGATGAGTTTTATCCGAAGCTCGTGCAATCGATGAAGAGTGGTGGAATACTGATTCTTGAGGCCTATACCCTGCGTCACCTTGAAATGGATGGCGTTGGTGGTCCACCGCCGGATCAGGTAGATCACTTCAGTTCGTTGCATAGACTCGAGTCCAGCCTGCATGGCCTCGAATTTATTATGGGCCATGAAATCGAGCGGGAGGTTTCAGAAGGAAAGTATCACCAGGGGTGCAGTGCCGTGGTTCAGATCGTCGCACGTAAACCATAAGCTACAATTCGATATTCCACATTTCACAATAAAAGCCGGGGTAGATGGATGGGTATTACAGTAGGTTTTGATGTATATGGCACGCTGATTGATACGCATGGAGTCATTGACAAGCTCAGCGAAACCCTGGGTGATAGTGCCGCGCCGTTTTCTCAAACATGGCGAGATAAACAGCTTGAGTATTCATTTCGTCGTGGGTTGATGAAAAAGTATGAAAATTTTGCCGTTTGTACAAGGCAGGCACTGGATTACACCAGTACATATTTCAACGCCGGTTTTTCTGACCAGCAGAAGCAGCAGCTACTGGAAACCTACCGCGTTCTGCCTGCATTTTCTGACGCACATTCGGGTCTGGACAGGTTGAAGAAAACCGGCGCGCGTATGTATGCCTTTTCAAACGGCACTGCAGATGCCGTTGAAACCCTGCTGACGAATGCGGGAATTGCGCAATACTTTATTGATATCGTCAGCGTCGATGAAATACGCTCGTACAAACCCGACCCGGGGGTTTACCATCATTTTCTGCAGCGTTCAGATGCGGATGCTAATGATGCATGGCTGATTTCCAGCAATCCTTTCGATGTGCTGGGTGCCATCTGTGCCGGCATGAAGGCTGCCTGGGTCAGACGGTCTATGCAAGCTGTGCTTGATCCCTGGGAAATAGAGCCTACCCTTACAATTTCAAACCTGGATGAACTAGGCGAAAAGCTTGTCCCGGCATAACCAGATAACGAGGAGTTCAACATGATTAGCCTTTATGGTTTCGAGGTGTCCGGAAACTGTTACAAAATCCGCCTTTTTTTATCTCTGATCAACCAAGACTATGAAAATGTCGTTGTCGATGTCAAAGCCGGGGAAAACAGGACCCCCGAGTTTCTGCAAATGAACCCCAATGGTTTATTGCCGGTAGTCACTGACGGGGACAACGTTATTTATGATTCCGCTGCCATACTCACCTATCTTGCAGCAACCTATGCAGAAGCATGGTTACCCCGAGAGCCGACAGATCTCGCCGGGGTTGTCCGCTGGCTGGCCTTTGAACAGAGCGAAGGGCGCTATGGACTCGCGCGTGCCCGCGCTATGGTGAGGAAAATGCCATCACCAATGGCAAAACTGGGTACGCTGGATGAAAGTCAGACCATCGGTACAGAGGCGCTGCAAATCCTCGAACAACAACTTTCACAGTCCCGTTGGCTGATTGGACACGACCACCCAACGATTGCGGACATTGCGTGTTATCCCTATACCGCAATGAGCGATCAGGGTGGCCTGCCGCTGGACCCTTACCCCTCTATTAATCGGTGGCTGGATGCTGTCCGCCAGCTGCCAGGCTATGTATCGCTGCCGGGCTGAATGGATACGCAGGCAGTTACCTCGATACCTTTTCCTGGTCAATGAACCATGGAATGGAGCCGTAGAACCGATTATCAGCTAATGACGTTTACAAACCAATCTGCATGGCGTGGATAACATTGATCAGGACATATTGAGGAGAACTATCAGCAACGAGTCAGATGCCGCATTACCTGCAGAATGCGCTCGTTATACGATTTATGTTTCACATTCCTGCCTCTTTGCACACCGTGTGATTATGGGCAGGCAGATGCCGGGATAGCAGTCATGTATTAACATGATTGAACTGGCGCCGACATTGAAAGTTACTATCACAGTCCAATGCTCAATCCCGAGAATATCAGCCCCCCTGCCACGGTAACCCCCGTGCTCTGAATGGTATTGGTTGCCATGCTCTATTTTGCCTACGGTTCGAACATGTCATCTCCTCGACTGCTTTTGCGGGTGCCATCTGCGCGAAAGTTGGGCACAGGTATGCTGCGCTCACATCGGCTCTGTTTTCATAAGGTGGGGCGTGATGGCTCTGCGAAGTGTGATGCCTGTGAGACCGGTAATTTCGACCATGTTGTCCATGGCGTCCTGTTCATCATTGCACCCGAAGACAGGTCTGCTCTTGATGAAGTGGAGGGCGTAGGGTGTGGATATGAAGTCAAGGATGTCAGCGTCACGATGTTGGATGATCAGAAAGTCACCGCATTCACCTATTATGCGACGCGTGTCGATACATCT
>JBFFRZ010000170.1:0-6083 GCA_041572715.1 Gammaproteobacteria bacterium | reverse complement strand
GTGGCGAATCGAGCCATTTTGGCCATTCCTGGGAAATCTGGCGCTAACTAGCCGTTCTAGTGCCGGTTAGTACACAAAGTGACCGTTCATATTGATTCAGTTTTGAGGAATTCATTTAGTCCACTATTAGCCATAAATTACTAAAACACGAGTCCCCGAAGTTCGTCTTATGAACAGCGTTATGTGGCATTACAGTTAAAGCTTATGTGCTATTCGAGAGCACCTACACTATGTGTTCTACCCCCTATTTCTCATTGGAAGTTTTTCTTCCAGACACGAGCCTTCTCTGGCCCATCCAGCATATATTTCCAACCTTCTTTTTCCAGGTTTTCGCAATAAATTGATGCGGACCCACGGCCACCAATTGTAATTTGGCTAAGATCAACTATTGTCCCTGAAATACCTCTTTCATTTAACCTATATTCGCATGCGCCTGAATTGAAATCAGGCAAGTAGATAGATGTGGCTAATGGGCACTGAAAATTGGGGTCGATTTTGCTACGGGCGATGTTCAGTTCCACGATATTTCCCTGTCTAATCCTAAGGCTTTCCGGAACTACTACCCAACTTACATCATTGTGAACATCTCCGCCCGCTCTGGTCCAGAAATAAGAGAACCTGACTAGTGCATACGTGTCATTTTTGTTTAACTCATTAGTGCATTTTAAGTGATATTGAGTTGGCGGAGGTATTTTATCCGAACCAAGCTGGACACCTTTCTCAACTTCATCACCAAAAGGGATATGCGCAACCTCTCCCAGGTAAAGTGTTGTATCGGGAACCAATGTGGCACACCCGTATTCAAAGAGCATTACAAACCAAAGAATAGTGAGGTATGAGAATATTCTTATTTTCATCATGGTGTTTCACGCCTCGATGCACTGGTTGGAGCTGACTATTGGCTGGTTACTGCTTATCGAAACTATCTTCGCTTCTCGTCTCACAGTGACGTATCTCATAATTAATTCTGCGAACCACTACATGACATATCTTTCTGCTCGTTCTCTACGATGCCATACTTAATGACTTTGTTATTGTTGTCATATGCATAACAAATAGTGCTTTCCTTGCCACATTGTATTAATGCGAATGGTGTCAGGAACAATTCAGCCAATCCAAGTGTGAAAATATCGGCATACATTATTTGATATTTATCCTCATCCCTCATGCTATCCTTACAATCATGTTTATATACATAATGGCAATGAATCTCGTCTTTTATGGTTTCACAGTTTCCCTTCGGATTCCCGAATATAGCTTCCACCTCCTCTCTATGAGATCCTATGCCAATCCGAGATATGTCTGATCCCTGATCTGCTGACGTTATATACAAAGAACAACCTGAAATATTTGCTATCAGTGACACAAAAATTACAGTAGAAGCTAGTTTTAGCAAGTAACATCTAACCATACATTTGTCTCGCTGAAATTTCCTTAAAGTGTGGACGGTATCAAGCTCAAGAGACAATAAAACTGTTTTATGGATTGCCTATATATTGTCATGCTGTTGACCTGAAACAGTATTGAATCGAAAGTTTTATTGTTGCCTGAGACATACCTGGCCTTGATTTCGATACGTACAATTATCACCTTCTGAACCGTCTATTCTGGCCGACAATTAGTTTCCATTTTCGATTCAACTACATCAATCAAGCCATGCCATTGCTTATCATCAATTGGCGAAATAACAATTCCAAACCTGGTTAATTCGGGATATTTTCTATGCAGAGTAATCTTGTCTTGTTCCCACATATCTTTAATGGATGGAATGGAGGCATTGATGAAGCCACGATGAATACGAGGAACCCTGGGTGTGAATAAACATGCCTGTAGCTGTATTCTGCCGATGTATTTAATCTCTCCGGCTTTGACTTCAAATTGGGCCGGTTCAATAGTGATAAGAGGATCTTTGTTATTCACTCCCGAGGGAAACAACGCATAACTACCGGCTGGCAGTGTCACTGCAAATACTCGTCCAATAACATCTTCCAATCCCGGGTCAGGACCGGGCATCCCAGGAGTCATAGAATGTTCGATCCAGAAGGCATTGGTCATCTTGCTACCCGATTCTAACCAGCCAGAAACCGGCCCACCTACTTTGCCGTAAGGCACCGAACCAACAGTCCAGTAATGCTCGTACGTGAGGCCGGTGATAGAACCAACGATCATGCCGGTATTCTCATCCATCACGATCGGTCGTACCGGGTCGATGGTCCTCATTTGATCTGTACTGCATCCTGTAAATATGACGAGCAACACAACCACACACCCAAGCCTGAGATATGTGAGCATGCGCTGCTGTCTTTCTCTGTATTTTGCTAGAGGGGCCACTGGTTACAGCCTGTAGCCACGGTTTAAAAGGCAGGCCAAGTAACGATCCGCAAACCGTGGTTTCTCCTCGTAGGGAAGCTCCTTATAGATTCCAGCGGCCCAGGCAGCCCGGGCCCGGTCAGAATAAATCATGGATAGGCTAAGATCTCCCGTACGTGCTGGACGAAAGTGTTGATCTACCCTTGGGTACCCTGAAAAGTAAGGACCAGGGTTAAAGAATTCGGTGGCATTGACTTGGCCCAGGCGTTTTTTGTTATCGGATGAGATCGGCTCATCCGTTATGCGAGCCTGTTCAAAGCATTCAAAGATGTCCTTTAGTCGGGTACCATAGGTTGATTGAACAGGAGCCATAAGCACGCCAGCATCCCGACGGTATTCTTCTACCTGGGGCTTAAACCCCCGGGTGCGCCACACTTCTAACTGTTTGAACTCAAAAGAGCTGCCCTGACCATCGCATGGCCGAATCAACGATATATCCCCATCCATTTCAGCCGCCAGTTGCCGTCCAATGATTTCCCAGTTCTTCCTGGACGCAACGAAGAGTCCAATACCCCAATTCTCGGTATAAACAAGATCTGAGTTCGGGAACTGTGTTGTTACTGGCTGATCAGCATCCCTGCAGTGCAGTTCGGAATGAATAACGTGTATGTTATTAGCCGGAAACCACTCTCTATAACCCAATGCACAACTCGACATAATCATCGCGACACACAATATGGGCACATAAAGAAGCCTTGCCCGAGGGCATTGCCTTGGCCAGGGCTTGGGCTGCAAATTATTTTGGTTGTTAATGCAGTGAGAAAGAGATGAGGATCTGGTTAGAAAATCACGACCCGAGAACAGGTGCGACATTTTGTTTTGCGCCTCGATGCGCTGGCAAGCAGGCCAATATTCGCGCCTTATACAACTAATTTTCGATGTTAGCAACAGATTTGATTTACTCCGAAACCGGGAGCCTCTAAATGACCTCTTTGTGGGGTGACCTCAACTAATCGTCAGGCAATAAACGTGGTCTGTCCCGCTTATTCAATTTGAATACGTTGGCAAATATTGCCGTCTTTATCACAAAAATACGAACATCTGGCTCTCTGCCATTAATAAAAAAGCCGGCAACTGAGGCCGGCTTTTAAGAGAAGTTTAAAGTTACAGTTAGCGCTGTTGGGGGGCTGTATTCGCTGGCGCGCCATAGCCGTATGGTGCGCGGTATGGATAACGATAGGGATAGCTATTGGTCCCACCATAGCCCGAGGTACCAAAATCGCCCTCCCTGATTTGCTCTCCACTGCCTTTACCGGATATGCTCATATTGAATTCACCAGCACCGCTACCTCTACCAGCACCGCGACCTCTGGAATCTCCATACATGCTGCCATCTTCAAAAAAATCACTATTGCTGCCACCATAATAAGGATAGGGTGGATAGTAGTAGCCCGGGTTTGCCCCAGTATCATGGGCAATAACAAACGGTGACATTAAAAGCCCGAAGAATGTCGCCAATGCAATAATTCTTCCTCTCATGTTGATCTGCTCCTAGTGGTTGCCTGCGCAAAATAATTTATCAAACTTCAAGACTAGCACAGACAAATCATCTTTATCTAACCAGATTATACAAGCCACCAATGACCGCACTGCGTCATATGCGACCTCTCAGACCCTGTCAGCCCCTGATTGGCGTTTGAATCGGCATTCTCTAGTCCAACACGTCTAAGCCGCCAATGACCGCTCTGTGGTTCGAGCCATTCTGGCCATTCCTGGGAAATCTGGCGCTAACTAGCCGTTCTAGTGCCGGTTTGTACACATTACGGACATCAATAAGCTGGTCCGCAGAAGCTGTAAAATAAAATACAGGTTGCATCATTGATGGTTCAGAATTTAGTCTAAAATGCGCCAAATGTGAACATTGCCCTGTAATCATCAAATAGTAATATCTACTCTGGAAGCCCCGCATTGAGTAGGTGATTTAGAAATACTTCTAGGGCTTTTGAGTCAGCCATGGGGGATTGGCTAGACATAAGAGATACTGTCAGATTTGGATATAACTGCAACAGCTGTTCTATTTCCCATTCAGCTTCATCCTGCATACCCAGTTCCATAAAAGTTGCTGCCCGGAATAAAAATATATTGCGAATATTGGGGTTTCTGTTTTGTGCTTTATCAAGGTATTCATTGGCTTTTTCGAACTCACCAAGTGTGTAATAAGCGAACCCAAGATTCCACAAGTAATCCCAACTATAGTGCGGATTTAATTGCATGGATTTATTAAGAAGTTCAATAGCCTCTTCTGCTTCACCCAAGAAGTTCTTAATAAAGGCTAGCAATGCATGTGCATCCGCATAACTCGGCGAAATATCGATCGATTTTTTTACAGCATCAGTGGCCTCTTCATATTCTTTTCTATATAAATGGGTAAAAGCTAGCGACCAATATACTTGTGGTGATTGGTCGTCAAGTAAAACTGCTTTACGTGCAAGTTCGAGTGCTCGGTCCCGAGCTTCTATTGGATCCTCTATCCACCCTGAATTTGCCTCTTGTATCAGTGTCAGGGCCAACGTGCCATAAGTGCGGGCATATGATGGATCGAGTTTGATGGCTTCCTTGAGTACTACCTTTGCCTGCTTACTGTCTTCCATGGTTCTTTTGCGATAGAGGTTTCGTCCTCTAAGAAATAGTTCATACGCTTCTATACTACTGGTATATTTGCGCGTTAGTGCGACCTTATCCTGGTCTGTTAAATGTAAAGCCAGTGCATTAACGATATTTTGTGTTACATCATCCTGAACCGCGAATACGTCCGTCAAGCTTCTATCATAGCGATCAGCCCATATATGGTGGCCTTTCTGGGTATCAGTCAACTGCGCGGTGATCCGTAATTTGTCCCCGGCCTTACGTACACCTCCTTCAAGTATGTGGGACGCGTTTAGTTCCTTAGCTATTTCTTGAGGTACTATTGTCTGGCCTTTGTATCTAAATGAAGTGTTACTGGCCAAAACTAATAAGCCTGATAAGCGTGAAAGCTCTGTGATGATGTCCTCAGTAATACCATCAATAAAGTACTCTTCCTCGTCATTACTGCCAAGATTTCTGAACGGTAATACCAGTATTGTTGGACTTTGTTTTGTCTTATTATCTGATATTGTTGGTTTGCTATCTTTTAATTTACCATTGAGAGCATGATCACTCTTGACTGGTGTATATTCCGCTTTTTGTGTGCTTACCTGTTTCCTGTCATGGTCTTGCCCATACCACAACGCTCCAGCGATCAAAGCCACGACCAGTATCGACGCAAAGCCAAGCCAGATTCTTGGTCTTGATAGGCCATCTGAAGATGCCGATAGTTTATGGTCTTTAATGACCTCGCGGTAGGCGGGCTTTTCTTCCGATATTTCTTTAATGACAGCAGCTACCATACGGTAACCCATCTTCGGAATCGTCTCGATCACTTGCGGGTTCTGGCTACTGTCGCCGAACGCCCTGCGGATTTTGTTGACCGCATTGGTCAGCGATTCATCGCTGACGATAGTCCCCGGCCAAACCTCATCCAGTAACTGTTCCCGGCTGATCGGCTCGCCGGCCCTTGCAGCTAGATAGGCCATAAGTTGGGTGATTTTGGGTTCGAGGCGAACAACATCCTCTCCCTGGATCAGGCAATGGCACTTCTCGTCCAGCTTCCAGCCATTAATGACCCAGTTTTCTTCCTCACGGCCCTCTGTATCCGCCTCATTTTCACTATTGTTCTTTGCGCTCATCACATT
>JBFFRZ010000169.1:0-6083 GCA_041572715.1 Gammaproteobacteria bacterium | reverse complement strand
GATAGAAATCGCGGATCTGCAGCTGAATCCTTTCAATAAGGTTGAAGACAAAATCAAGCAGGCTTTGTCAGCAGATTGTCCATTGGAACGTTATTGGGGGTTAATTGTTTGCAGTGCGTTTGGCGAACAGGCATCAGTTTTTACGCTGCCAGGTTTCAAACCGATAGGCATACGGGTTTCGTTCATCCGGTGCATGAGCTTCACTGTCAACCAGCTCCCATTCTGATTTGGCTATTTCCGGAAACCAGGAATCTCCTTCAAATTCACCCTCAACCCTGGTTAGATAAAGACGTTCCACACGTTGCAACGCTTGCGCATACAGGTTAGCCCCACCAATGATCATGACTTCCTCTGCATCGGCAGTCTGTTCAAGTGCTTGCTCAAGGGAGTGCACAACCTCGGCACCTTCAGCCTGGTAAGCGGTATCCCTGGTGATGGCGATATTCTTCCTACCGGGCAGTGGACGACCCAGTGACTCCCAGGTTTTTCTGCCCATGATAATCGGCTTGCCCATGGTGATGGATTTGAAGTGTTGCAAATCTGCAGGCAACCGCCACGGAAGATCATTTTCGTTACCAATCAGACGATTGTTATCCATGGCAGCGATTAGTGACAGCACAGGCATAAGCGTAAAAAGTTATACCGCAATTGGCGCGCGGATCGCCTCATGGCACTGGTAGTCGATCAGCTCAAAGTCATCATAGGTAAAGGCGAAGATATCCCTGATTTCCGGATTGATTCGCATGGTTGGCAGCGGATAGGGTTCGCGCGACAGTTGCAGTTCCACCTGGTCGCTATGATTGGAATACAGGTGCGCATCACCGAAAGTGTGGACAAAGTCCCCTACTTGCAGATCACAGACCTGCGCAACCATCATGGTCAGTAATGAATACGAGGCAATATTGAATGGCACCCCGAGAAAAATATCGGCGCTACGCTGATACAACTGACAGGAGAGTTTTCCATCAGCCACGTAGAACTGAAAAAATGCGTGGCAGGGTGCCAGCGCCATCTTTCCCTGCCGTGCGTTTTCATCGGGTTTAACGGACTCGTCCGGCAGGTCGGCCACATTCCAGGCACTGACGATCAGGCGTCGGGAATTTGGTTTGGTACTGATCTGTTCGATCAGCTCACTGATCTGGTCAATATGGCTGCCATCGGGAGCGGGCCAGTTACGCCATTGATAACCATAGATTGGTCCGAGGTTGCCGTTTTCATCTGCCCAGTCATCCCAGATCTTTACACCGTGCTCCTTCAGGTAATCCAGTGAGGTTTCACCTTTCAGGAACCAGAGCAATTCATGGATGATGGACTTGAGGTGACACTTCTTTGTGGTAACCAGGGGAAAGCCCTGGCTCAAATCGAAACGCATCTGGTAACCGAACACGCTTTTGGTGCCCGTACCGGTACGGTCTCCCTTCTGTGTGCCGTGATCACGCACATGACGCATTAAATCGAGGTATTGTTTCACGCTGATTCCGTTACTTTGTTTTGATAGCTGTACCACAACATCCACACGCCGATGACGATCATGGGCAGACTGAGTATCTGTCCCATGGTCAGCCAGCCCAACGCGATAAAACCGAGGTGCGCGTCAGGTGTGCGCACGAATTCTACCGCAAAGCGAAACAGTCCATAACCCGACAAAAACAATGCCGACACGGCCATACGCGGAGGAGACTTGGCAGAGTAAAACCAAAGCACCAGGAACAGCACCAGGCCTTCAAGGGTTGCCTGGTATAACTGGGATGGGTGCCGGGGTATACCATCCCCGGTCACGGGGAATATCATGCCCCATGGCAGATCGGTCGGCCTGCCGACCAGCTCCTGGTTAATGAAATTACCCATACGCCCTGCTCCGAGGCCAAGCGGTACCAGGGGCGCAACAAAATCCATCAGGGTAAAAAAAGCAAGTTGCTGTTTTTTTGCATACCACCACATGACCAGTAAGACCCCGAGAAAACCGCCATGAAATGACATACCACCATCCCATATGCGAAACACGATCAGCGGGTTACCGATAAATTCCGGAAAATGATAAAACAGGGTACTACCAATACGACCCCCCACGATGACCCCGATCATGCCATAAAAGACCATGTCATCTACCTGATGCGGAGTTAACGCCGAATGTGGTTGTTTTGCCCTTACCCGGCCCAACCACCATGCTGCGACAAAGCCAATCAGGTACATCAAGCCATACCAGCGAATGGCGAGCGGACCGGCAATATGGAAAACCACCGGATCAAAATCAGGATGTACCAGCATAATATCTCTTGTCAGGATCAGGACAGGGCCGGGGCTGTCACCGCTAACGACTGATGCTCCCGGATATGTGAGCGCACGTCAAAAATATTCTTGATCAGCAGCAACACCACCAGCCCGGCCAACGGGGCGGATAATATATCGAGCAAAATCCCCCCGAAGATTATACCCATATGTAACACCACAATCCTGCCATACGGTTTTCTCATCATTTGTTTGACGGTTGCCGTCCTGTATTCACCGGCAACAAAATAATTCAGTAGCAACGATGCAAGATGACTGATCAGTAATGCCGCTACCGCCCAGTACAGCTGCTGCTCGATAATCAATTGCCATACCTGGTGCGGCGATGGCTCCCGGTAGCCTTCCCCACCAAACATCGAGAACACAAAAGCGCCGTGAACAAAGGTGAACAGGCCATAGTGAACGGTGAAGAATGCGGCAGTGAATACGCGGCTGAAAACTGAATACTTTCGGCTGTCATCCGTGCCCGACGCAAACACGATGCGCGGTATATTCAGTATACCCACGATCACGTTCTCCAACCAGAACAGTAGCATTACGGAAAAAACAGACCATCCCCACCAGATCACGCCCGCGACGGGCAACAGGTTCGCCAGAACCAGCAGGATGACCGATGGCGTAAAACGCATGATTACTGGTGCAGGCCACTGACAAGCAGGTCATAGTCCATGTCCTCCGCGGTCAGATAACCATGACGAATCAGGAAATCAATAACCACCAGGTTGCAGTTCAGCTTGAAGTCATCGGTATCGCGAGTAATTTCAGCTACTTCTTCAACCGGCAATAGCATGAACTCTTCCACTTCCCCGTCGGTACACTCCGGCTGGAAATCTGCGGGCAATTCAAGGTCGTAACAGTAAAGTGTTTCCGGCTTGACGCCCCGCTGGTTCTCATAACAGCAGGTGATGGCCCCCGTTGCCACCGACTGGTCGGCAAGCGCCGATGGCAGGCCTGCTTCCTCTTTGCACTCCTTGCGCATATTCTCCTGCGCGCTCACCCCATACGGGAAACCACCGGCTACCAGTTGGTCCAGTTTTCCCGGTTCATAACCACGATCCATGGCGCGGCGTCCGATCCACATGCTCACCGAGTCACCGTCATGCACATAGCCATTGAGATGCTGCCCAAAGGTTCGCGTGCCGAAATATGAGGCAACTGCCCGGTCAATCAGGAACTCGGGCGCCCCCATGTGTGTTGAGGTAACCGGGTATATCTCATGATAGATCGGACCAATCACGCCCCGGTTATGCAGGTCCTCTACCACCGCGGCTACAGCCTGTGTGCGTGCCTGCACCTCGTCCAGATCCCTTTGCAGTTGAACCGACCCGTCATCCACGATAAACACATCCGGATAGGCGGAAAGTTCTTCAGAAAAATCATGCCGGACCCAGCCAACCCGGGTAAGACCGACATAAAACGGCGCGAACTGCTCGCGCCGCATGTTGTTACATTGATGAATTTTTTGCAGAAACGACACCACATCCCCCCGTCAGAATTGCCCCGGCATTATGTCTGATTAATCCAGCCCTGTTAACTCGGCCGGAAAGGCCGGATCATTGCCAGGCCTGCAGCCGCGCTGCCGGCAGGCTAATGCTTCCAGAAGTTCAGCGGGTACGACGGGTAGGGATTACCAATCTGTTGATTGAAGCGGTGCTGCTCAGGCAGATACTCATACTGCTTCATGTAAGGGCTATTGATTTCTATGCCGCGTGGGCGCCTATGGCGAGGGTGCCTGTATATCGGGTGATACCGGGGGTAGTAGCCCATGTACACCCTGTCTGAATCAGAATTTTTTGACTGCTCCAGCTCATACTGCAAACGCTGTTCCTCCAGATCCTGTGCCCGCGACTGCTGGCGCAGACGGCGTTCTTCCAGCCATGCCTTTCTCCGCTGTTCCTTTTTTTCATCGAAATATTCAATCTGATCACGGATCGAATAACGATCTGACGCCGCAGCATTCTGCCTCGAGGAAACCTCGGTTTCCAGGTTGACCTGTTCCGATCGATCCTCGCCGGCCAGCGGCCGATCAGAATAGAACACCTGTCCGGATTCATCCTGCCAGGTATAAATCGGTCCTGCCGTGGCCGATTGCAAAAAGCCTGTACTGATGAGCAGAAAAATAAAAACCGAGTGGATCAAGACGGTGCCTGTTAACGTTGCTGTGAAGAATTCTGAATGGCTTGAACCGGCTGATTACTGACGATTTGCCAGGTTCCGTTATCTTCCCGGCATGCAGTACCGATGGCCTCCTCTACCCGGCCGTCGACGATGATCGACTGGGTGTAATCACGGCAATACTGCCCTGTTTCCCGCTGCCAGGTTCTGGTCGGCATAATGGATCCTGAATGGCCCGAATCCGGATTGTTCCAGGTCGAAGGCCTGCCCGAAGGTTGGTATTCCAGGGCTTCATGGGCCGTTTGCGTATGGTACTGCTGGTCCTTGCAGTCCAGGGACTCGCCAAACCGGTTACCGGCATAACCCCCTGCAACTGCTCCCACCACGGTTGCCACCTTGCGGCCACTGCCTTTGCCAACCTGCGAACCCAGCAAGCCACCGAGTATCGCCCCGGCCACAGTACCAATCATTTCCTTGTTACCCGGACAATCCTGCTGGCTGAATGCAGCAGATGGCACCAGCATCAGCCCTGCGGTCATCAATACAAACAACTGTAACAGACGAGATTTACCCATATTCGGACAGATTCCCTGACTAACCATTAACCCATAATCGCAAGTGTAGCTTCAAACGTCCTGTTGTTGCTGACAATATTCGACTAGAATTACCTGCATTGTGACCATTTTCACAAGACAGCGCTTCTTCTGAAGCACCATGCTACTAAAATTGACGGTAATGAGAAAAGCAGTAGTAACATTATTATGTATCGCACTCCTGTCACCTGTCGTGACATGGGCAAAATTACCTGACCCGTTACTTGAAATACTCAGGGAAAAGAATATCCCGACAGGCAGCCTGACTGTGCTGGTTCAGGGCCTTGACGACCCCAAACCCCTGCTTGCTCACAACATCGAAAAACCCATGAACCCCGCATCAGTGATGAAGCTGGTGACCACCTATGTTGCCCTGCAGATGCTAGGACCCGATTACCGGTGGAAGACAGAGTTCTATCTCGATGGGCGATTTCGCAAAGGCACCCTGTTTGGTGACCTGGCGGTCAAAGGCTATGGTGACCCTTACCTGGTTGAAGAAACCCTGTTGCCCGTCGTACGCTCACTGAGACAGAAAGGTCTGCAAAACATCACCGGCAAACTGGTGGTTGATAACAGTTATTTCGAACCGCCTGATATCGATCCCGGTGCCTTCGATAACAAACCCTACCGGGTTTACAATGCCGGCCCGAGTGCCCTGATGACCAATTTCCAGGCGACCCGTTTTACGCTCTCACCCAACGCACATGCGGGTGAAATAGAAATCGAAGCGTGGCCCGCCACGCCCGAGCTGAATATTGATAACGAGATGGAACTGGTCGATGGCAAATGTCGCGGCAACTACCGTTGGCCGCACATGTGGTTTGCCCGTGAAGGAGACGAGCTGACCGCACGTTTCAAGGGTAAATACAGCCCCGACTGTGGGCAACATGAAATCAACCGTGCTATCGCCCCGCCCGCTGCGCTGTTTTATGGTGCATTCATACCCGCATGGCGTTACCTGGACGGTTCACTGGTCAACGGCTATCGAGAAGGCCTGGCACCCAAAGGCCAGGAGCCATTTCACGTTCACTACTCCAAGCCCCTGGCGGACATAATCCGGATGATCAACAAGCACAGCAACAATGT
>JBFFRZ010000168.1:0-6096 GCA_041572715.1 Gammaproteobacteria bacterium | reverse complement strand
TCAGTTCCAAACTCATCAGAAATTCGTTCGTATACCAGCCTCATCGGGTCGTTGGCCGGTATCAGGCTGTCAAGTCCGGTATCTATACTCAGCCGGTTCAGCCCCATGGCCGTGATCACCGTAATGATGAGTAGCACGCTGATGGTCGTCAGCTGATATTCCAGGCCGGTCAATAGTAAGCGCTTGAACATCAAAGCCGCCCCAGTGTTAGTGAACCTGCATCCGCGCTAGCGGCAGTACCCTTGTCATTTTCAGTGGTTTCTTTTTCATCGGACATATGCTGATTATCAATCAGCCACTGCAGTGTGAATAGTGATTCAGGCACGTAGTCCCGTGAGAATACCCGGCGTTCTATCTTGATCAGGGTCTGATGCCTGGTCTTCATGTTTTCCATGAGCATCATGTTGGCACGCCACATCTGACCGCCCAATGGCTTTAGATCGTGATGGGTTTGTTGCTTGTAGATACGCCCGTGACGATCAAAAGTGTCGGTACGGGTAATATAATAGTTGTCCTGCCGAATATAATGGCGCTTGTAGGGAGGAATGTCTCCCCGTTGAGCGTTGTTCTGTTTATAGATATCGATGATGAAATAATTTACTTCGCCAATCATGTTGTCCGATTGGCGCTGGAAGTGATACTTTTCCAGCGGCTCAGGCAACAGGTCATACACTGAAAAGTCAGTGCCAAGGAATGATTCGGACTCGTTCTGGCCGATGCTTTCGATCAGCTTGTCTCCAAATGCAGGCAGATAAATCCCAGCCTGTATGCTATCCGGGTGTTGTATCGTAGTCAGCAGGCCGACACCACGAACTTCAGGCGGGTCATCAAACAGCAAAAGATAACGTCCGTTATCTGCTGAATCCAGACGTGAATAGCGACGTAGCTTTCTGGTGTCACGATTTCCGGCAGCGTCCATCAGGACCATGACCTGTTCTTCGTAGATGTATGGGAACTGCTCGTGCCTTCTGTAGACCTCTTCCATGATCTGCTTGCCGGACATGTGCGCGCTATCAGCCCTGACTGGAGTGACCATGACCGCCAGCAGAGGAATGAAAAGCAAGATTGCCGTTAACAGTTTCAATTTACTTTCTGCTATCGGCTTTTTGAATGGTTTCGGCAATGATGCGCGCAAGCTCGCCAAACTCATCGCTCATCATGGCAACGATTTCTTCAGGATTATCAGGGGTTACAGGCTTTGCGCTGCTGAGCGTGTTCATTTGTGTTGCCAGCAGGGTCCTTTCGATACCGCTGGTAACCTGCCACTGCGCAGTCAGTTTTACATGATTATCAGCGTCTTTTTCGAATTTAAGCACTTCAATCGACACACGGTAGTCACTTTGTGACGAGCTCCGGTGGGGTGCAATCGTTACATTTGGTGTATTGAGTAATCGTGACAGGTTGATTGCCAGGGTACGCATCATGTCCTTGCGCAGATTACCGCCCCACTGATGGCTTTGCAGGATAGTCAATCGGTTATCACTACTCCTGGTAACGAGGTGTGGACGGTCCAGGTACTGAGGCAGATGGATCGTGGAGATTTCTACCGCAAGCGGCCTGGAGTCAGCATCACCGTTAATCTCCGGTAATGGGCTGAGTACATAAAATTTTACTGCAGGGCTGGAACTGCCAAGGCAGCCAGTCAGCAATGACAGGCACAGTAAGCCTGCAAGGCTCATGAATCGTATATGTGAAATATCTATGTATGCTCGCACGTTGCTATTCTCCCTTGATCTCCTTGCCAAAAATCAACGCCTCGGGATTTCGTTCCAGCAAGTCAACCAGGGACCGGATCGAACGGGCGGTTTCCTCCAGTTCACTGGTCATCTGTATCACGCTATGCTGTATGGGTGAGTCCGGTTTCAGCGCTGAATTGAGTAATGTCACGGTAGTATCGGTTTTTTTCAGAACCTCTTTTGCCGATGCGATGGCATCGTTGATATTGCTGCCATCAAGCTTGTCCAGAATGTTATTGAGGGAGCGTAAAGTACCCTTGAGTTCCAGCACTGCCTGCTGGACCTGCGGCGCATTGACCAGCTTGTTGGTGCCTTCCAGTGTTTGCAGAAGTTCCTTGCCAATCTTGTTGATCTCAATCTCTTCCAGTTTTGAAGCAAAGTTCTGTAGTGAGGTAGTGATCGCATCCATACCGCCAGGAGTGGTCGGTAATTCCGGTAAATCGTGTTTCTCACCGGATAATGTAGCTATGGTATCCGGACGCATATCCAGCTGAACATACAGTTGTCCGGTTAGCAGGCTGCCCGTTGCCAGTTGCGCGCGCATACCCCTGTCGATCAGCCTGTTCATAATGTCATACGGAGATCCCTCCTGGGCATCCTTGTTCCGGTCAGTAATACGTTCGAGTTCAATTTCGATAATGACCGGTATGCGAAATGAGGCGTCTTTACTGTCAAACTCAAGTCGAACGTCGCTAACGGAACCGACCTTGATGCCTTTGAATTCAACCGGTGCGCCAACGGCCAGGCCCCTGACCGAGCTGTCAAAAAACAGTACAAACTTCAGTCTCCGGGTAAATGCGAGATCATGTATGGATTCATAACTTTCATGCAGGGTAAAGATCAGGGTATCCACTTCATCACTGACCGGCTCTTTGGTAACCGGCGTTTCAAAGGCAATCCCGCCGAAGAGCAGGGACTGCATGGATTCTGTTTTCATTTTGAATCCGTCGGCGTCCATGGAGACATCTACACCGCTGACGTTCCAGAAACGGGTGTTGCTTTGTACCAGTTCGTCCAGTGGACTGCGGATGAAGGCATGTATGAATACGCTTTTTCGGTCATTACCCAGCTCATAGCCCAGGACTTCGCCGGCAGTGATGCCCTGGTAGTAAATAGGCGAGCCAGCATCAATAGACCCCAACCGATTGGCTATTAACACGATTTCCTTGCCGTCTTCGCCGGCATTGATAACTGGTGGCGTTTCAAGGCCGACAAAGTGCCTTCTTTTAATACCTTGCCCAGGCTCGATCTCGATATAAGCGCCGGACACAAGGGTGTCGAGACCAGACACTCCGCGCAGCCCCAAGCGGGGTTTCACTACCCAGAAGCGGGTGCCCCTGCGCAGAAATGACTCGGTTCCATAGTGAAATTTTGCCGTCAGCAGAACATGGGAAAAGTCATCACTAAACTGCACAGAGTCGACGACGCCGATTTCCACATTCTTGAACTTGATCTTTGTTTTCCCTGCCTCGATACCATCCGCAGTCTTAAAACTGATGGTTACTTCCGGTCCCTGTTCGGAGAGCGTTTTAACCGTTAGCCAGCCACCAATCAGAATGGTCAGGATGGGAATCAGCCAGACCAGGGAAAAACTCCGGCGATGTGAAACCTCCGGTTCAGGCAGTTCTGTGGGATTGCCGGAGCCTTCAGCCATGGGTTTCCCCTGCATTGTCCCAGATCAGCCGTGAGTCGAAATTGTGCGCAGCGAGGATTGTGATAATAACGGCTGCTGCAAAGAAGACAGCCCCTATACCGGGCCTGATCGTGGCTAATGCGCCCAGGTTCACCAGTGCTGCCAGCAGACCGATAAGGAAGATGTCGACCATGGACCAGGCACCGATGACCTCGGTAACACGGTATAGCAGGGTGCGGTCACGCGTTCGCCAGCTGGACTTGTTCTGCACGGTAATGGCAAGCAGGCTGAGTACAATCAATTTAAGAAAGGGAACAAAGATACTGGCGAAGAACACGATCAGGGCCAGTGGCCACATACCGCCTTCAACCAGGTGAATGACGCCGCTGAGAATCGTGTCCGGTTCACCCTGACCGAAACGAATAACGGTCATGATTGGGTACAGGTTAGCCGGTATGAGTAGTAGCGCGGCTGTAAATATCAGTGCCCAGGTACGCGCGATGCTGTTGTTTATACGGCTGTGCAACGGACTATTGCAACGTGGGCAGTTTGAATGCTTGCCGGACATCGGAATGAGCAGGGAACAGGTATGACAGCTCAGTAAGTGTTGCTGTGCCGCCGTCTTGCCTTGCCCGCGCAGTTTGATTTCACTGACTTTGGTATGTGGCCAGATCGTAGAGGGCTCAAATACGAAGTAGATCGAAGTCATGATCACCAGCATCGTGAACATCGCGAACAGTGCGATTCCCGGGATCACTTCGGCAAGATCAAGTAACTTGACGATCGCAATCAGTACCCCGAGTACAAATACGCTGACCAGGCTCCATGGCTGTAGTGCCTTGACCACCCGATAAACAATGCCTTTGGCTGGTGGCTCAATTCCCAACCGGGCGGGGAATAACAGATACAACATGCCGATGATAACCAGCAAGGGAAACAACACACTGGTCAGGAATACCAGCAAACCAAGCTCACTCATACCAAGGTAATGCAGGGCAAGGGCTCCCGAGATGAGGATGTTATGTTCTGCGCGGCCGCCTATCTGTAATGACAGGAAAGGAAAGCTGTTGGCGATGATCATCAGGACCAAGGCGGCAAGATATAGCGCCAGCGTCTTGTCGATACTATTGTTTACCTGGCGATAAAGCAGGTAGCCACACTTGGTACAGAGCGCCTTGCTGCCTTCACTGATAGGCTTGCTCAGGTGCAGGTGATCACATTCGTGACAGGCAATGATTCTGGATTCAGCTGGCGCTGCCATCCCGCATAACCCCCTCCCCAAGGATTTGATATCGGAACCGAAGTTTTATTATTAAGGTACTGATTTTATTGTTAACGCATGATAATTCATACTTATAAGGTTAGGGAAGTCGGCTAGCCACTTTATACAGAAATAAACTGGCTGCCGAAAATCGGGGGATGGCTGAAAATGTGCCAGGTAGCCTCGAGGCCTGGACTCGAGGCCGAAAAAGGGTTTTCTCATCGCCGGTTAGTTGTAGACCCGGGTGAGGCCAACCAGTATGCCCTGAATCGTTACCCGGTCGGCAGCGTAGTGCATGGGTTCCATGTCAGTGTTTTCCGGGCGTAATTCGACCATGCCGTTGCCATGGTCATAAAATCGTTTCAGGGTTGCTTCTTCCCGGTCGATTAATGCAACCACGACCTGTCCATTACTGGCATAAGAGCGTGACTCGATCACTACGTAGTCACCATCGTGCAATGAAATGTCAATCATGGAATCGCCGATGATGCGCAGGGCATATCGGCCCGGCTGGCACAGTAGCTGGCCGAGGTCGAGCGTATCCTGGCCTTCAATCGCCTGTATTGGCAGGCCGGCAGCAATATTGCCGGCGAGCGGCAGGGTGGCCGCAGGGAGCTCCTCCATCATGGCCGGCTTCAGGCCGCGCCAGTGTTTCGGACTTTTTTCCAGTTTTCCCAATGCAATCAAGGCGTTGATGTGCCGATGCATGGTCCCGCGGGACTTGATGCCAACAGAATCGCCCAGTTCAGCCAGTGTTGGCGCCTCGCCGTATTGCGCAAAGTAGTGGTGGAAGTGCTGCAGTATTTTTTCCTGTGTCGGGCTCATATGGTTGCCTGTATGGGTGAAAAAAATAATTGTTCTCAAATGTTCTCATTACAGGTTAGACTATTTTTACAGGGGACGCAATTGAGGATGAGTCGAGAGGTATGTGTGGCGGAGTGATCTTTAACCATCATGGCCAGGATTTCCGGTTATTTTTCCCGAATCCGAAGGCCGTGCTGCCGGTGCTGCGTCGGGACGGGGATACGGAGCTATTGCCCTGGGGCAGGCGCAAGACCCAGTTGGGGGCTTTGCCGCCGGGTGGATGGGCTCGGCTGGAGTCTGTCTATGAGGGGCGCTGGGACCGATATTTCCCGACACCGGTCAAACTGCCAATCCTGCAGTTCATGGAGAAGGATATGGAAGGCGTGTCACACTGGTACGACCTTTCTCCCGGTCAGTGGATTCAGGGGCTGGTGGCAAGAGAGAAGCATGAGCGGCGGGTTTACGTGGTGACGATAGAGCCCGATCTTCGTGATGCCATCCATGATCGCTGGCCAAGGATCATGTGACTTGCACCTTGGCGTGCCCCATGAGTTTCTGCACCACCATGCACTATAAAGACCAGTAGGTTGATGCGGGAAGATTATAGATTTTGCCCTTATTTCCTTAATATCAGCAAATATTGTATGGTTATCTTCCGGGTT
>JBFFRZ010000167.1:0-6120 GCA_041572715.1 Gammaproteobacteria bacterium | reverse complement strand
CCTAAAATGTTGTAAAAAGATGTTCTGCATGGACGGATTGCACCCCGAAATCAGATACTCGCGATATTTAGGTGCAAGCAGAAAATGGTCCTTCGCCACCATCTATTCTGTTTCGGTGAATGACAGCTTCGGCTCGGAAGCTGTTCCTTGAGCCCATCAGGTGGCTTCTTCAGATTAGCCTATTGTTGTTCGTTTTGTGTACTGACGCGCCTGTCCCTCCCTCGATTCGGAATGGCCGCTGTTGTTCTAACAAAGAACATAAGATTGTGCGTCCGTGTGTCTTAAATGCGCATTACTTTCAGGTTTAAATATGACCTCAAAACAAATTAATTCTATAGAATAGTGTTTAATCGAATAAGCAAGCTATATTACTCAGGAGCATAAAATTATGATTCAGCGTTTTCTTTCAATTTGTATTACCGTGGTATTGATCGGCATTATTGGCTGCTCTGAGTCCAGTACGTCGACGACGTTCGAGAGTGACGTGGCGGAGCTTGTAATTACTGATGTTACGATGGGCTCTGGGGATGAAGCGATAGCGGGTATGAATGTTTCTGTTCACTATACCGGTTGGCTTTATGACAAATCGGCACTAGATAACAAGGGAAAGAAATTCGATAGTTCGCGTGATCGTGGTCAGCCATTTGAATTTCCATTGGGTGCGGGACGTGTGATCAAAGGTTGGGATCAGGGTGTCGCGGGGATGAAAGTCGGTGGCCAGCGTTCTTTGATCATCCCGCCCGGTCTGGGCTATGGCTCACGTGGTGCAGGTGGTCTAATTCCGCCAAACGCCGCGCTAGTTTTTGATGTTGAGTTGCTAAACGTTCGTTAATCAAGGGTGGAATCTTCCTTCATTATTGGATTGCAACTCCTAAGCAAACATCAGATTGTTGCTGGGAAGTGATGGAAATATAGTTTGTCTTAAGGCGGCCACTATGCGGCCGGAGGGGCGATCCGTGTATCTAACTAAAGCTAATTTAAAGTACTAAGAGGTGAATATTGAATAGTAAAAATCTAAGTATTCTCAGATGGGTCGGCACAATCATGGGAGTTCTTGGAGCAATATTGGTAGCATCAAACACAGAGTTCAGTAAATATGGATTTCTAGCATTTCTTGTGTCTGCGATATTGTGGGCGACTGTCGCTCAAATAATTAAAGACAGGGCTCTATTATCGCTCCAGATTACATTTATGTGTGTCGACTTGTTTGGAATATATCGTTGGTTTTTCTTGAGTATATGAAAACATTTTGATCACAAGCTCTGTGTCTTGTAAAACGTCATACTGACACTATGGTTGCACGACCGATTCCTCCAAAAAATCGATTATTTTCCTGTTGATATCTACAGTTGCATGGGACGACGTTTATGCTGACAATTCATGATCCTGCATAATTTCATCCAGGTATTCATCATGCTCTGCATCAGCATCTTGTATCATTGCTTGATAAGCCCAGGCATCAGAAACCGATACGCCACCCAAGGGCTTCCAACCCATTTCAATGAAAGAGTTGACTTCTTTTTCAATTCTTTTGACTGTCTCTTTTACAAGCATATATTTCATAAATCCGTCTCAGATTAACAATTTCCACTAAAGCACTATTGCAAGGTGATTTTCGCCTATATGATCACTAACTTCTATATTTTCTACCATTATAATATGGCACTTGTTTGGCTGAATGGCCTGGGCTTCAAGGGCAGGGTGCTGTGAATAAATGGGGTCAGACTCGACTATCTTTACTGTACTGTAGAATCACTATCTAGAATGACTGATTTGTGTTGCTACTTCAACTTGTTGCTGCAACACTTTATCTTAAACAATGGAAAGAATAGAGTGTTGAAAATGAAACGAAGAAGCGTGTTTACTACAGCCAGTCTATAAATGATTCATAGAAGTGATGTCTGTGAGATTATTATCACTTAACACGCCAACGCTCGTTCCATTGCTTCCGCGCGATTATCGAGCAGGTTGTTCTCGGGGATAATTGAAAGGAGCCCGAGACTTTGTAATCTTTGTTTGACCTGGCCTTTGGCTCCAATGATATAAACACAGCGACCTGCCTTGGCCATATCGAGAATTGATTCCTCGAGCGCCAAAGAAGAGGATACGCCCAGGTGGTAGACATTGGTCAAGTCAATGATCAATGTGTTGCATTCTTCAATTTCAGAATATTTCCTGCTGATAACACGCGAGGTACCAAATATCATGGCACCACGAAGATGCAGCAAAAGGATCTTGCCTTTTGCTGCACTCATTAAATCTTGCTCCTGAGGGGAAAGTTCGAGCTTATCAAGATCGTCTACAGTGTTAACTGCCTTGACATCATCTTCCTGCATTTCAGACAGCCTGGTGACGGTTATAACGTTAGCAATAAAAAGACCAAGACCAACGGCTACAATCAGGTCTACAAAAACAGTTAACCCGATTACGCTATAGGAGATAAGTGCACCCTTTAATGATATGCGATGGGCACGACGAATAAAATTCCAGTCGATAATATCAATACCAACTTTCAATGCGATTGCCGCGAGTACCGCTAGCGGTATGGTTGCGGTTAGATCTGCAGCCCAGAGTACAACAACGACCAATATGCTGGCGCGCACAAGGCCTGAAAGCGCCGTACGGGCGCCAGCCTGAATACCGACAACTGTGCCCATAGTAGCCCCTGCGCCTGGCAGTCCGCCGAAAAGACCGGAAACTGTGTTACCAATACCCTGTCCAATAAGTTCTTTATCCGAATTGTGTTGTGTGCGAGTCAGACTGTCAGCAATAACTGATGTCAATAGTGCATCGATACACCCAAGCATACCCAGTACAAGTGCATCGACAAGCATGATCCGCCATTCACTCATACTAAATACAGGCATTTGAAATGCTGGTAGTCCTGTCGGGATTTCGCCAATCCGACGTGTGTCCTCGGCTGTTATTATGGTGACAGAGAGGATGGTTACTACAACTAGAGCGAGGAGTTGGGGCGGTACATATTTTCTGAAGTTTCCCGGAGTCAGGTACAGGATACCGATGGTGATGATGGCCAGCGTTACCTCATTGAAATCTATGCCACTAAATGTCGTTGCAATATTCTGCAGGATACCAATGACGCCGCCTTCAGGGTTCGCCTGACCAAGAACCGGACCAATTTGAAGAATGATTAATATTACTCCAATACCTGACATGAAGCCGGACACAACGGGATAAGGCATCAGGGTGACATATTTTCCAAGTCGCATCAGACCGAATGTGATCTGGAAAAAACCAGCCATTACAACAACGGTGAAGGCCATCGCCATCCCGTTTTCCGGGTTTGAGGCAATCAGGTTTGCTATTACTGCTGTAAACACCACTGTCATTGGGCCGGTGGGTTCCGACATCAATGTTGGAGAGCCACCAAATAATGAGGCGAATAAACCGACCAATATGGCGCCATACAATCCCGCTTCAGCGCCAGCCCCGGAAGCTACGCCAAATGCAAGTGCCATAGGCAATGCGATAACTGCAGCTGTCACCCCGCCGAATATATCGCCTTTGACGTTGTTAAAACTTATTTCATTCAGAACTTTCATGGATGTATCCGGGTTAATTAAGGTTGTATTAATTTAATGCTAAAACACAGTATGCAATCGTCAATCAGTACAAGCCAATCTAGGGCGGCAAACTCGATTAGCCTAAAAATAATCAACCTGAAAATGCGTCAATAATTAAAGCTAATATGCTCTAAGCGTCGATGGCGTTTAAGCAAACGACCGCAAATTATTGCACTTATATAGACAACAGCAATAAGAAAAACCACTGATATTTTAGGGATTGCTTGCAGTATTGGTCCCATTGTTTCTGTGCTTGTCGTCATGGTTAATTCAGTATCCTTTCTGGTAAAAGTCAGCGAACTAATCGATAGGAATACCTGAGCATTATCAGCTTGAAACTGCAGGAATTCGGTCGGTCTGTTCACATTCTCTCAAGATATGGCCATTTTTTGAAGAATTTCATTTCACTTTGTTGATACCTGGCCATAGGTCGAAACCGGATTTTTACAGATTGTGATCAACATTTAAAAAATCGAATGATAATTAATATAAATACTATTTTATATATTTTTGGTTTGTTTCTATATTGCTTCTGAAGGTAGTCCATTGAACAGGAGCGAGCAAACATGAGACCAGAAACGATTAAAGATATTCAGCGGGCTGTCTGGTATGCGCGCCTCGCTTTTGGTGTGTATTCGGAAACAGTCAAGGCACCGTCTGCTCAACCTGAAAGAACCACACCGGTTTTTAATGTAATGCCATGACCGGATTTATATGAATCAACCAGAGCCTTGGCCTCATTCTAGATTCTGCCAGGGAAAATAGTCACTCTAATCAACCAGGAGAACAGTAATGTCTGAAAACAAATGCCCTGTAATGCACGGCGGCGCCACAGAAAGCAGTATGTCGAACATGAAGTGGTGGCCCAAGGCCCTGAACCTCGATATTTTGCATCAACACGACAGTAAGACCAACCCGATGGGAGAGGACTTTAACTACCAGGAAGAAGTCCGGAAACTTGACGTGGATGCACTTAAAAAGGATCTGCATGCCTTGATGACCGACAGTCAGGAATGGTGGCCAGCGGACTGGGGACACTATGGTGGTCTCATGATCCGCATGTCTTGGCATGCGGCCGGTTCTTACCGCATCGCTGACGGTCGAGGTGGTGCGGGTAAAGGCAATCAACGCTTTGCACCGCTCAACTCATGGCCGGATAACGTGAACCTGGACAAGGCGCGCCGTCTGCTTTGGCCGATCAAAAAGAAGTATGGCAATCAACTGAGCTGGGCTGATTTAATTGCCTATGCAGGCACTATTGCCTATGAATCCATGGGGCTGAAAACTTATGGTTTCGCCTTTGGGCGCGAAGATATCTGGCATCCGGAAAAAGATATCTACTGGGGTTCGGAGAAGGAATGGCTCGCGCCCAGTGGCAGCGAAGGTAGCCGTTACTCCGGCGAACGTAACCTGGAAAACCCGCTGGCTGCGGTGATGATGGGGCTGATCTACGTTAACCCTGAAGGTGTTGACGGTAATCCCGATCCACTTAAAACAGCTCATGATGTTCGTGTTACTTTCGAACGCATGGCGATGAACGACGAAGAAACCGTTGCGCTCACTGCGGGTGGTCATACGGTGGGAAAAGCCCATGGAAACGGTGATGCCGCGCTACTCGGTTCGGCACCGGAGGGCGCCGACATCGAAGACCAGGGTTTTGGCTGGGTCAACAAAACCAAACGTAGCATTGGCCGTGATACAGTATCCAGCGGCATTGAGGGCGCTTGGACGACGCACCCGACCCAGTGGGACAACGGCTACTTCCATCTTCTGCTCAACTATGAATGGGAACTGAAGAAGAGCCCGGCCGGTGCCTGGCAGTGGGAACCAGTTGACATCAAGGAAGAAGATATGCCTGTTGATGTTGAAGATCCTTCAATCCGTTATAACCCGATCATGACCGATGCCGATATGGCCATGAAGATGGATCCGGAATATCGCAAGATTTCCGAGCGGTTCTACAATGACCCCGAATACTTCTCCGAAGTGTTTGCCCGGGCATGGTTCAAATTGACCCACCGTGACATGGGTCCTAGGGCGCTTTATATCGGTCCTGATGTGCCGCAGGAAGACCTGATTTGGCAGGATCCTGTACCAGCAGGCTGCACCGATTACGATATCGAGGCGGTGAAGGACAAAATTGCAGCGAGTGGACTGACCATCAGTGAAATGGTTTCCACTGCCTGGAACAGCGCTAGAACTTTCCGTGGTTCTGACAAGCGCGGCGGTGCCAATGGCGCCCGAATTAGACTTGCCCCGCAAAAGAACTGGGAAGGCAATGAGCCCGAGCGTTTGGCCAGGGTGCTGAATGTACTGGAGGGTATTGCTACCGAAACCGGCGCAAGTGTGGCTGATGTGATTGTGCTGGCGGGTAATGTCGGTATCGAGCAGGCCGCGAAGGCCGCAGGCTTTGAAATCGACGTTCCATTCTCGCCCGGTCGTGGAGACGCAACCGAAGAGATGACGGACGAGGCTTCTTTTGAGGTACTTGAGCCGCTGCATGACGGATACCGCAACTGGCTGAAGAAGGATTATG
>JBFFRZ010000166.1:0-6150 GCA_041572715.1 Gammaproteobacteria bacterium | reverse complement strand
TTGTTCAGGCCTCCGGTTACAAGGACTACGATGCCAACCAGCTTCCTGAACTGGGCTACGGCAAGACACCTGATGTGGTTACCCAGGCCGAGCTGGAGAAACTTGCCAAGGAAGCCGACGGCGGGGCCATCAAGCGCCCATCCGATGGCAAAGAAGTTTCCAGTGTTGCCTTCATACAGTGCGCGGGTCAGCGTTCTGACAAGGAAGGCCACCTGCCTTACTGCTCCGGTACCTGCTGCCTGACATCTATCAAGCAGGCCATGTACTTCAAGGACCAGAATCCGGATATTGATACCACCGTTCTTTTCGATGACCTGCGTACCCCGGGTTCTCCTGGTGAGGACTTTTACCGCTCGGGTCAGAAGAAAGGTGTGGTATTCAGCAAAGGTAAGGTCAGCGAAGTAGTTGCCGGCTCCGATACACACAGCGTCAAGTTCAAGGACCTGATCCTGAACGAAGATACTGAAATGGAAGCCGACCTGGTAGTGCTGGCAACCGGCCAGGTGCCTAATTCCGGTCCTGACCTGGAGATGCAGGCAGATGACAAGGCCGATGCGGATGCAGCCGGTGAGGAATATATTCAGGAAATCCCTGTCGATTCCATCCTGAACCTGGACTACCGTCAAGGCCCGGATATGCCACAATTGGCACACGGCTTCACCGATTCACATTTCATCTGCTTCCCGTACGAGACCCGTCGCACAGGCATCTACACCGCCGGCCCGGTTCGCCGCCCCATGGACAGCGCACAGGCCAAGGAAGACGGTACCGGTGCAGCAATGAAGGCAATTCATGCGCTTGAAGACGCCGCGCAGGGCCGCGCAGCCCACCCGCGTTCGGGTGACCTCAGCTTCCCGAGCTTTCGCCAGGAAGGTTGCACCCAGTGCAAGCGCTGTACAGTTGAGTGCCCGTTTGGCGCAATCAACGAGGATGCACAAGGTTATCCGCAGTTCAACGAAGCACGCTGCCGTCGTTGCGGTACCTGCATGGGCGCCTGCCCGGTGCGAGTCATCTCTTTCGATAACTACTCGGTCGACTCCGTAGGTCAGCAGCTCAAGAACGTTGAAATGCCGGACGAGTTTGACGAAAAGCCGCGTATCCTGGTGCTTGCCTGCGAAAACGATGCCTACCCTGCTCTGGATATGGCAGCACGCAATGGCAACCACTATAGTGAATTTGCACGGGTAATCCCGGTACGTTGCCTGGGATCGGTTAATACTATCTGGATCACCGATGCACTGAACTCCGGTTACGACGGGATTGTGCTGATGGGCTGCCGCAAGGATGACGACTATCAGTGCCATTTCGTACGTGGTTCACGTCTGGCGGGTGTCCGTATGTCGAAGATTGACGACACCCTGGAACAGCTGAATCTTGAACCAGATCGGGTTGCAACCTACGAAGTCGCGATTACTGATGTCGAGCGTGCGCCCAAACTGATTAACGATATGGCCGAAACTGTCGAGAGAGTCGGCATGAGCCCATTCAAGTTCTAAGGAGACCAACGATGAGCACAAATACAGCAATGGTCGAAAAATACCGCAACAGCTTCCTCAAGGAAGTTGAAGCCAACGTCGAAGAAGGCGAATGGGTCAAGATGTGCATGCAGTGCGGTGTCTGCGCCGGCTCCTGCCCGCTGGGCGATGCCTGGGAGCATCCGCCACAGGAGATCTTCATGATGATCCGCGCTGGCAAACGTGAGGATGTACTGACTTCCGATTCCATGTGGATGTGTACTTCCTGCTATAACTGCGTCGTGCGTTGCCCGCGCGAACTGCCCATCACACATATCATGCATGGATTGGCGCATTACGCTAAACGCCTTGGCATTCAGCCCAAGAACAATCCGACCCAGTGGTTCGCCGAAAGGTTCTGGAACAACATGATGCAGAAAGGTCGTGTGAATGAGCTCAAACTGGGCTTGTCGTTGTACTTCAAGGACGGCTTCGTTTCCGGTATCAAGGAATCGCTGAAAAATGCCAAGATCGGCTTGAATATGCAGAAAACCAAGCGCATGAATCCGATGGAATTCTTCGGCGGTCATGGGGTCAAGGATATTTCCGGCCTGCAGAAGATGATCAAAAAGGCGCAGGAGTTGGAAGCTGCGCGCATCGAGCAACACGGTAAGTAGGAGGCTAATCATGGCAAAACGTGAATATTCATATTACCCCGGTTGCTCCTCGCAAAAAGGCGCGTCCGGCTCGAACATGATGAAATCTGTTCAAACAATGTGTGAAGAGCTTGATGTGAAGCTCAATGAAATCCCGGACTGGAACTGTTGTTCTGCCTCAATTGGCTACGGTAGTGGTGGCGAGTTACCCCGTCTGGTGATGTCCGCACGTAACATCGCCCTGTCTGAAGAGCACAACCCTGACCAGGACATCGTCGCTACGTGTGCAGCTTGCTGGTTATCTACCCGTGAGGCTTCAGAGCGTTTTAATGACGACGAAAACATGTTCAAGGAGGCCAATGAAGCGCTGGCCGAAGCGGGCATGAAGCTGACCAACAAGACACCGATTCGTCATATGGCAGAGGTCCTGATTGAAGATATCGGTTACGAGGAAATCGGCAAGGGCGTGAAGAAGCCACTGGAAGGCGTCAAAATCGCCGGCTATGTCGGCTGTCAGACCAACCGCCCATTCGGTATTGATGGCGAGTCCTATGAAAACCCGATGTACCTTGACGGACTGGTCGATGCCCTTGGCGGAGACTCAATCCCGACCTATGAGAAAAAGGTACAGTGTTGTGGTGGCGCCCTGGCCTTCTCCGAGCCTGAAAAGTCTCAGGAGATGATCAAGGGTATTATCGAGGCTGCATACGACAACGATGCTGACATGATCGCAACCCCCTGTCCGCTGTGTCAGGCGAATGTTGAAATCTACCAGGACCAGATCAACGCCAAATACGGTACCAAGTTTGACATGCCGGTTGTTTATTATAGCCAGTTGATCTCGGTTGCCTATGGTCGTAATGCCAGCGACTCCGCGCTTGATGGCCAGATCATCAAAGCGAAGAAACTGGATGAGATTGCAGCAAAGTAATCATTTGCGCTACGCAGTATCGAAAAGCCCGGCATCGCCGGGCTTTTTTTATGTCCACGTTCACCCAACAGCAAGTCCGGTAGCCGGTTACAATCATTCGTCTGGCGGGGAAACCAGGTTTTCAGGAATCCATAGCTCAATTCAAGTTTCAAATTATCTGCTACGATAGCCCGTAAGCGATTGGCTATAAACCAAAATACGATCTGCACATTGAACAGGAACCGAATTAGATTCACAAGTCTGGCAACACGCCTCAGCTTCTGGGTAGCGCTGCTTGGCGTACTGATTTTCTCGGTTGTACTGGGCAGCAATTACTACCTGACAAGAGATTTACTCAAGGACTACATTGAAGAGTTGGCAACACAGGCAGTTTCATCTTCCCAGCATGAGATTGAAACCATATTCAATACAGTAGCTACAGGAGCAGAATCACTGGCGATGCTGGCGGCAAATACAGATCTTACAGAGATCCAGATTCATACAAGCATAAAGAACTTAATCACCACCCACCCCAATATCTACGGCATGACCGTTGCACTGGAACCTTATGTTCTGCGCCAGAACCTGGGAGAGTTTTCACCGTATTACTATCGTAACCGCACACGTAATCAACTGGATTATGCTGACCTGGCCGCACCAAAATACCGATACCTGGAAAAAGACTGGTATACGACACCTAAAAATCTCGGTACCAGTGCATGGGCCGAACCGTATTGGGATTTTGATGGCGGTAATGTATGGATGACAACCTACTCTGTGCCGATACGGACAAAAAAAGATGGTGCGTTTGCCGGCATTGCAACAGCTGACATCGAACTCGACTGGCTTAAGGGTGTTGTCAACGACATCAGTATTCTTGATAGTGGTTATGGCCTTATCGTATCTCAGAGCAATATAGTTATCGCCCACTCAAACAAGTCACTGTACATGAAACCACTATCCGAGGTTTTGCCAGATAGTGTCGATCTCAGCAGCTGGCAGCAACATCTTTCAAAAAGTTACTCTGGAGATTCTTTCTATTATAAAAAATTGCCTTGCATTGATGACAATGGAGACTGTTGGGCCGTAATAGAATCAATTGGGGATACCGGATGGAAGATCGTGATCATGATTCCAGACCAGGAATTACGTGATGATATCAATACCTTGACGCTCAAGGTAGCAGGGTTTGCGATTGGCGGAATGGCTTTACTGGTTCTGGTTATCGTTATGGTCATTCGTTACCTCACCCGCCCCCTGGAACAACTTGCTATCGCAACTCGCTCAATAGGCACCGGAAAACTGGATGCGGACTTGCCAATACCTGTGCGCGAGGATGAAATCGGCCTGCTTACTCGCGAATTCAGCAGCATGCGCGATTCACTTAAACACTATATTGCTGAGCTCACTGAAACCACGGCGCAAAAACAAAAACTCGAAAGCGAAATTCAGATCGCACATGACATACAGATGTCGATGGTTAATGGTGGTGGCAACGCCAGCATCGAACACACAGAATATCAAGTCTATGCATACTTGCTCCCGGCTCGCTCGGTAGGTGGCGACCTCTACTACTTTGAACAACAGGGAAATCAGTTACATTTCATCATTGGAGACGTGTCTGACAAGGGCGTGCCAGCCGCGCTATTCATGGCAAAAGCAGTCACGCTGTATACCAGCAGCATGAAAGCCGGCCTATCTCCGGGCACAATATTTACCCGGATGAATGATGCCTTGTATCAGAATAATGATACTTGCATGTTTGTTACCGCTTTATGCGGCACGCTCTACCTCGATAGTGGCAAACTGGTTATGGCGAATGCCGGACATATGTACCCAATCCAACACGGTGCCGTTCATGACAACCTGGTATTGGATGGTGGCGGCCCACTGGGCTTGATGCCGGATATCGAGTACAAAGATATTCAACTGAAGCTAGATCAGGGCAGCAGATTACTGATGTATACGGACGGCATCAGTGAGGCATACAACATCAATCACGAGCATTACCAGGAAGAACGACTGCTGGAATTTATCGGCCGATCTGTCGCCCATTCTGCAACCACTCTGGGGGAAGCAGTGCTCGCCGATCTGGAGGACTTCGTATCCGATGCCGAACAGTCAGATGACATCACGCTAATGGTCATTCAGTATGGCCCCAGTGAACGCTACCGTATCACGCTGCAGAGCAATAGCGGGGAAGTCGAACGGCTATTCACCTTCATTCATCAGTCTCTTGAAAATGATAAACACCATATTACCAGCGAAGAGTTCATCAATGACATCAAGCTGGTGGCCGAAGAATGGCTGGCCAATATCGTCAATCATGCCTACCACGAAGAGCACAGTGGCACGCTGGATATCGCGCTGCGCATTGACGACAAAGAAATAACAATCGTCTTCAAGGACTCGGCCGCAGCATTCAATCCGTTGACTGACTATGACGATACCGGACAGCGGGACCACAGCGAAGGTGGTAGAGGTCTCAGTATTATTCGTTCGCTCACCGACAAACAGCATTACACACGAGAAAACGGGCATAATGTATTCACGCTCACAAAGTACTATAATCCAGCAAGTAGTAAATAGTCATAACAACACTAAACAGGCATCCAAATGTCACTTGAAACAGAAACCCTCGAAGATTCCAGCAAAGGCAAACGTATCATCTCACTTATCGGCAGTCTCGATACGGATACCGCGCCGCAGCTGGAAGCTCAAATCGACGAAACCGTAGATGACAACGTAAATATACTCATAATGGATATGCACCGACTTGAATTCATCAGTAGTGCAGGCTTGAGGGTCATCTTCAAAACCAAAAAGTTTGTCGAGAGTCATGATGGCAAATTCATGCTGCTCAATCTGCAGCCCCAGGTACGCAAGGTTTTCGAAATCATCAAAGCACTCGATGGCATGAATGTGTTTACAAGCGAGCAGGAAATGGATGAATACCTCGCTGCAATGCAACAACAGGTGCTGGACGAGCAAGGCTAGCAAGCATTTGGCCCTCTCATGCAACTCGGCCAGATCAGAAGAAAGCATTATTAATACGCAAGCATTGCAATCCCACTGCCGATAGCTCTGACACCATCACCCTTTATATACATCACGGGCGCCTCGGCTTAAC
>JBFFRZ010000165.1:0-6192 GCA_041572715.1 Gammaproteobacteria bacterium | reverse complement strand
TGGGCCATTTTGGTGAAATCGAAATGCGGGATAATAATTTCGTTGATCAGCGTGGTGACCTGTTGATCATCCTGCTGCTGTTTAAGTGCTGTTACTACCCTGTCAGTGGTATCTTTGACGACTGCTTCCGCAGGGTGGGCCGCGTTTGCAAATGCACTGAAGTTAAATAACAGCAGAACCAGGGCCGCTAGTTTTGTTTTCATTCTTCTCTCCGTTTGCCACTGCATCCAAAGGCCTGCGTATTCAATGGGTTAGCACTATCAGGCGATTGTTTACGCAGATTATCTTAAGGCACGTTTGTTTTCTTTTTTATGAACTGGTTCACATTTATAGCCTTGTCGTGCGTTTTTACAAATTTACAAATACTTATATGCCCATAAAGTCTGAGTATCCGGATTTCGGCGGCTTAAAGTGTATGCTCAGCGAAACTTGCTAACTCCTAAAATACGAAGAGATTAAGTGCTATGGTCAATGCGTATTATTGCGACACATTCTCTCCGTAGCACGGGATCGCGGTCAAAGCTGCCCGACAGCGGTCAGCTGCCGGGCAAAAAGTTAAACAATTTTAATTATCGAATCGTCTGTAGTGATGTCCACCCCTTTCCTGATTGCAGTATATGCCATTACGTTTGTCCTTCCTGTCCAGACGCGCTTGATGGCGCTGTTCATGCATGGCCTGGAATTTTGCTTTCTGCTCATCGTTCAGGACTGAACTGATGCCAGCATGCATTTTTCCACGCATTTCCTGACGTTCTGCTTTGTGGGCCTCAATCATTGTCCTGATTTGTTTCTGCTGTTCGTTGCTCAGGTTCAGATGTTCGGTCATTCGAGCGACACGTGCATCCACGCGATTGCTATCAGGCCCGTACCCATATGGGGAAGCGATAGCAGCGACGGTCATTCCGCCGAGTAATACCGCTGCAGTAATTGCGATTGATTTGTTCATGACAGTCTCCTCATCTATTTGCTCAACAGGTTCTATTAACCATGGTTATAGAGTACGCGCCAAATGCACAACAAATAGACACGAACTATGGATAAAATGTGCATTCGTTGTCGGGTATAAAAAAGGCCCGCATGTGATGGGTCAGATGGGGGGTGATGAGTGGGAATACATCTTGTAGTCAGGGTGGTCTTATCCTGAGCAGGAATCAGGATTAAAAAGTGCAACAAACAGGGGGTCAGTGATTATGGTTTTCAGCGGGCTCTTCATAGCGGTAGCCCGCACCATACACCGAATGCACAAGCTCATATTCAGGTATGAGCAACGCAAGCTTGCGGCGTAATTTCTTCACATGACTGTCTATGGTTCTGTCAGAGACCACTCTCCGGTCCTGGTATATCCGATCCATTAGACTGTCACGTGAAAATATCCGACCAGGAGAGTTAAACATGGTTTCAAGCAATGCATATTCTACCGAAGTAAGGTCCTGTTTCTGATCACCGTAGCCTACCTTCATCCGGTCCGGATCGAGCTGGATCATGCCTGTTGCCGATGAGCTTCGTGGCTGCTGAAGCAGGCTTGCCCGACGGAGCTGGGCCTTGACCCTGGCGACCACTTCCCGCGGACTATAAGGTTTGCACACATAATCGTCAGCGCCCAGCTCAAGGCCAAGCAAGCGGTCGATTTCATCAACTCTCGCGGTTGTGATAATGATCGGTATATTACTGAATTGCCGCACCTCGCGGGTGATGTCCAGCCCGTCTTTGTCCGGTAGCATAAGATCTAGTAGCAGCAGCCCGGGTTTGTTTTGCCTGACCCAGGAGACGACATCACTGCCAGAATGGAATACCTGTGTCCTGTATCCGGCATTAATGAGAAACTCGTTCAGTACACTGGCGAGTTTTGCTTCATCTTCAACGATGGCTACCAAAGGTTGCGTGGTATTCATTCCTTAGCAAAGCCGGAAAGTTTGACCTGTATGCATACACCCCCCAATTCTGACGGCATGGCAGTAATCTCCCCATCGTGCGCTAATGCTATATTACGCGCAATGGCCAGTCCTAGACCTGCGCCACCGGTATGCCGGCTCCTGGAATACTCAGCACGGTATAGACGATCGAACAGCTGGGGTAGCGCATCTTCAGGTACACCCGGTGCACTATCCATGAAACTGATTAAAAGATGGTCATCATGCAAGGAGGTTTTGACTTTGAGCCTGCCAGGGGGTTGGGTATATCGCAGGCTGTTGCCCAGAATGTTCCGGAATAGCTGGGAAAGTCGCTGGCTATCCGCCCACAGTAATACAGCATTGGTTGCATGCAGATCATCCTCTATGGTGATGCCGGCCTTTTCATAAGCATCGCGCATGCTGTCAATGTCCTCCAGCAGGATATCATTGATATGTGCTTTTTCCTTGCGATAGCTCATTGCACCGAGATCTGTGATGGATAAATCATACAGGTCATCAATGAGACGGCCCAGGCGCAGGGCGTCTTCATGCAGCGAGTTGATGGCTGCCGGGTTCAGGTTCCTGATGCCGGACTGCAATGCCTCAAGTTCACCCTGAATGACGGAAAGCGGCGTGCGTAGTTCATGTGCAATATCAGCCACCCACTGTTTGCGGGCACGCTCGTGGGCCTGTAGGGATTTGGCCAGCTGATTGATGTCCTGCGCCAGTTCGCCTAGCTCGTCATTGCGATCAACACTCACCCGGCTCTGGTAGTCGCCGGATGCGAGTTCATGCGCAGTTTTACGAAAACGTTGTACCGGCGTTACCAGGCGGTGTGCGAGATAGATGGAGATTAGGGCGGATAAAAGGATGATTCCAAGACCGATCCAGACCAGTCCCGTATGCTGCTGAGCAATGAAACGCAGTTGCCCGATGTCCGTGAGCGATGGCCCACGGATCAGTGCCAGGTAACCAATGGTTTTCTGTTCTGAAACGAGCGGGTAGATATCGCTATTTGGCAGCTGGTCGGTGCGGCCATGGATGGGTTGACGGTTTTCATCAAATAGCATGAACCGAACCTCGAATGGCAGGCGCGGTGCCTCGCTTTGTAATTTGCGCAATATCCTGTCTGATGGCCAGTTGTCACCACCTTCCCTGAGCAGGAGCCGATAAGGCATAGGCCGTCGATGTCCGTGTTCCCCATGTCCTCTGCCGGGGTCGATATCATCACGTCTAGGTTCATGATCCGGAAATCGGCGTTCGAATCCAAATAGCAGACGAACCCACGTCTGGCGATTACCGGCCAGATCATGCCAGCCGTTGTCACGTTCATAGTGTTCCAGCAGCCGCTCGGAAACGGTCTCGATGCGGCGAGCCTGCCGGTCTTCAACGTAAGCAGTAAAGCCTTTATGAATAGACCAGCGCGTAAACAACAGCATGATGATCACGATGATCATGCTGAGGCTTAAAAAAATCAGAAAAAACTTGCCGCGTATACCCATTTTCATGTCGGGATTATGCCAGCCAATCATGCAAGAAGTGTGGAAAATACCAGTATCCGGTATGTCCGGGGGTATCCTGAGGTAGGTTATACTGCAACCATGAATGTCATTGATCTGTCACTGTTTACCAACCGGATTTCTTCTATCTGCGATGAGATGGGAGCAGTACTGCGGCATTCTGCATTTTCCCCGAACATCAGGGAGCGCCTGGACTATTCGTGTGCGGTGTTTGATGCAGCGGGATCGTTATGTGCACAGGCAGCGCATATACCCGTACACCTTGGCAGCATGGCATACGCGATGCGTGATGTGGTGAACAGGTTCGAGTGGTCGGAAGGTGACGTCGTTATCTTTAATGATCCCTATCTTGGAGGAACCCATCTGCCCGATGTGACCCTGGTGTCACCGCTGATTATTGAGAACAGTCTTGCGGGTTTCGTCGCTAATCGTGCGCATCATGCGGATATCGGCGCCGAGAGTCCGGGTTCCATGCCAATATCATCTACTCTGGATGAAGAAGGGCAGGTTATCCCGCCTACTTTGCTGGTCAGGCAGGGGGCTATGGTTGAACAGGTGATGCATGATCTTGTGCATTCAACGCGCAATCCCGTTGAAAGTCGTGGCGATTTTACGGCGCAGCTGAGTTCAGCCAGAACCGGCGTTATTCGCCTGCGGAGCCTGGTGGAAAAAATGGGCCTGGAGAGTTACCGGCAGGGACTAGACCAACTCAATGTGTATGGCGAGCAAATGGCCAAGAGTGCACTGGGCGGCATTCCTGATGGGAACTATGAATTTTCCGACATCATGGATGACGATGGTAAGGGACATGAGGATATCCTGATCAAGGCAACTGTCAGTGTCTCTGGCGGAAATGTTGAAGTCGATTTTACGGGTACAGCAGACCAGGTTGGGGGAAATATAAATTGTCCGTTATCTGTTGCGGCAGCAGCCGTGTTTTACGTGTTCAGATGCCTGATGCCGCCCCAAACTCCGGCTTGTGCTGGAAGTTTTGGCTCGATACGTCTCAGTGCTCCGGAAGGTTGCCTGGTCAATGCACGCTATCCGGCAGCAGTGGCAGCGGGCAACGTGGAAACAAGTACAAGGATCGTTGATGTTTTACTGGGCGCTCTCGCGCAGGCGATACCGGAAAAAATACCAGCAGCCAGCCACGGCAGTATGAACAACATCGCGATGGGCTCGGCAGGTGAGTTTCCATGGGACTACTATGAAACGATTGGTGGCGGTATGGGGGCAGGCATGTCAGGACATGGAATGTCGGGCGTACAGACACATATGACCAATACCCTCAATACACCGGTTGAGTCGCTGGAACTCAGGTATCCGGTACGGGTAACCCGGTATGCCTTACGGCGTGGTTCAGGCGGAGCAGGGCAGTTTCATGGGGGTGACGGGCTGGTGCGAGAGTTCGAGTTTTTGCAGCCGACCAGGGTAACCCTGTTAACCGAACGTCGAAAATATGGCCCGTGGGGATTGCAAGGCGGGATGCAAGGTATACCAGGACTGAACACACTCAATGGCCGGGAAATTCCGGGTAAAGTGTCGTTGGCATTAAAAGCCGGGGATCGCCTTAAAGTAGAATCGGCAGGTGGTGGGGGTTATGGCGCCTAGTACAAAAGGCATTTAAACATGTGCGGCATTTGTGGAGATATTCGTCTTGATGGTCAGCCGGCCTCAAGAACTGTTATTGAAAAAATGAATGATCGGCTTAGTCGCCGGGGGCCGGACGATGAGGGTATCTACATTGATCAACAGGTTGGTTTCGGTCACCGACGATTGTCGATCATAGATCTATCTGAAAGATCGCATCAGCCGTTTATCGACAGACAACATGATCTGGTTCTGGTGTTTAATGGAACCATATACAACTACCGGGAATTACGGTCAGAGCTGTCTGCCAAGGGGCACCAGTTTACCAGTGAGGGTGACAGCGAAGTTATCCTGAAAGCCTGGGCCGAGTGGGGTGCGGGTTGTGTTGATCACTTGACTGGTATGTTTGCCTTCGTGATCTACGATCGTGGTCGCCAGCAGTGTTTCATGGCGAGAGATCGTCTCGGGATTAAGCCATTGTATTATTCGCTATCCAGCGGCCGAATAAAGTTCGCCTCAAGTCTGCCTGCGTTGATTGCTGGCGGTGATATAGATACCTCGATTGACCCGTTGGCATTGCATCACCAGTTTACGCTGCATGGTGTCGTGCCGGCGCCGATGACGATAATCAAGGGGGTGCGCAAGCTTAACCCGGGGCATGTGATGACAATCCCCCTGGATGGTATGCCTTTGCTAATGCCCTACTGGGACCTGGATGCGCGCCGGCCAGATACCCCGAAGACGCAAGGCGAGTGGCTGGAGGTCGTTCATGACTCGCTTGCGGCCGCTGTGCAGCGCAGAATGCTGGCTTCCGATGTGCCTGTGGGCGTGCTGTTGTCTGGGGGCCTTGATTCGAGTTTGCTGGTAGCCCTGCTGGCCGAGCAGGGGCAGCAAAACCTGAAAACTTTTTCCATCGGGTTTGAGGACCAGCCGGAGGAAGCGGGTAGTGAGTTCTATTATTCTGACCAGGTAGTTGACCGATACCAGACGGATCATCACAAAATCCTGATTCCCAATGATCATGTTATCGATCGCCTGCCTGAAGCAGTGAGCGAAATGGCTGAACCCATGTTTGCGCAGGATGCGATCGGCTTCTACCTGCTGGCCGAGCAGGTTTCCCAATCAGTTAAAGTCGTACAAAGTGGCCAGGGAGCCGATGAGGTATTTGCCGGTTATTTCTGGTATCCGCA
>JBFFRZ010000164.1:0-6307 GCA_041572715.1 Gammaproteobacteria bacterium | reverse complement strand
TATTCGACTGGGCCTGGGCCGAAGCGTTTCATCGACACGGTATCGCCTATTATCCTAAGCTGGTTTCTGCCATACCCTACACCCCTGCTACCGGGCAAAGGTTATTAACCAGAGATAATCACATCGAGACCAGGCAACAGCTGATACAGCAGGCGCTTGCATTGTGCAAAAACAATAATTATTCCAGTCTGCACTGCCTGTTTCCTGATGATGCAGATCTGAATGCACTACAGGAAGCAGGGCTCCTCACCCGCAGAGATGTGCAGTACCATTGGCACAATCCGGGCTATACAACATTCGACGATTTTCTGGGAACGCTGCGTAACAGCAAACGTAAGAAGATCAGACAGGAACGCAAGAAAGTCGCGCAGCATGAAGTAACTTTTGAGACACGCACCGGATCCGAACTGTCTGCTGATGATTGGGATGAAGTGCATCGCTTTTACGCCAGTACATTTGAACAGAAAAGCGGCTACGCCACCCTTAATCAGGGTTTCTGGCAGGAAGTCGGCCGAACGATGGGGGAAGCACTGGTGATTGTGATGGCGTACCTGGAAAACAAGGCTATCGCCTGCGCCATAAATTTTCGCAGTGATGATGTACTTTACGGCCGTCACTGGGGCTGCGATCCCCATTACGCCTGGAGCATTTCAGGACTGCATTTCGAGACCTGTTATTACCAGGGTATCGAGTATGCTATCAAGAACAAATTACTGCGCTACGAGCCTGGCGCGCAGGGGGAATACAAAATGTCCCGGGGCTTTATGCCCAGTTACACTTATTCGGCACACTGGATCAGTCATCCTGATTTCAGCCAGGCCATCGGCCAGTACCTGGACCAGGAAATGCGGGCCGTAGAGAATTACAAGCAGACACTCGAGGAAAGCTCCCCCTACAGGCATCCGGAATGAACAAGATCGCACTTTACTGGCTTGACCCGGAGTCCCCACCGGATAACTTCCCACCGGTGGCATCTGCATTGACCCAGCCTGATGGCCTGTTGTGCTTTGGCGGGGACCTTTCCAGTGAGCGTCTGCTAAACGCCTATCGCCGCGGTATTTTCCCCTGGTATAGTGAAGGCCAGCCTGTCATGTGGTGGTCCCCCGCCCCTCGCTGCGTCATTTATCCGGACGACCTTGTAGTTCGCCGCAGCCTGAAAAAAAGCCTGAGGAACAGCGGCTTCCAGTTCAGCATTGACCGGACATTCTCCGATGTCATTACTGCATGTGCAAAACCGCGCGATGATGAAGCGGGCACCTGGATTACCAACGATATGATTACCGCATACATCAGGCTTCATCAGCTTGGCCACGCGCACTCTGCTGAAATCTGGAAAGACAACATACTGGTCGGCGGACTGTATGGCGTTGCCATCGGCCAGGTATTTTTCGGTGAATCCATGTTTTCTCTTTACCGGGATGCGTCCAAGGCTGCCCTCGTATGTATGTCAGAATTTCTGCGCAAACATCAGTTCAAACTGATTGATTCACAGGTCACCTCATCTCACCTGTTAAGCATGGGCGCACGTGAGATAGACCGTGAAAAGTTTATCCATGAGCTGGAACAATACTGTCCGCTAGAGAATGATATTCAACTGTGGCAGACTGAGCCGGTGAATGTAAAAAACTGTTATTACAACGATGAGTGATGCATCGATCACCGAGCGTCTGGATGCGTTGCGTTTTTTCCAGACGCCTGACCATGAATGCAACTATCTACCGGGACAGGAGGCGAGCACGGTGTTCGTCGATCCTTCGGCCAGTCTCAATGGCATCGTCTATGCGCAGCTTGCGCTAATCGGCTTTCGCCGCAGTGGTCGCTACATATACCGTCCCCGCTGCAAATCCTGCAATGCCTGCGTCCCCATCCGAATAGCCTCGAATGACTTCATACCCAACCGTTCGCAGAAGCGCACACTGAGGAAGAACAGGGACCTCACCATACATATCTGCGACAGTGAGTTTCAGGATGAGCATTATCGGTTATATGAACGTTATCTTCTGTCCCGACATCAAAATGGCGGCATGGATGATACATCACCGGAAAAATACAGAAGTTTTCTTACATGCGACTGGATCGATACCCGTTTCATTGAATTCAGGCTTAACGGAAAGCTGGTTGCTGTAGCAGTCACCGACTTTATGCAGGATGGCCTGTCCGCACTGTACACATTTTTTGACCCGGATCTGAAAGAACGTAGCCTGGGCACATTCGCAATCCTGTGGCAAATAGAAGCCGCACAACGGTTCAACAAGCAGTGGGTATACCTGGGTTACTGGGTTGAGGAATCCAGTAAGATGTCCTACAAAACCAGGTTCAAACCTTACGAGATATTCTCCAATGGATTCTGGCAGCAAGCCAATGACTGAATTATCAAACGTCTGCTATCACGATTTCTCACCCCGGGAGAATGATTTCCATGGTGATGTGTTGAAAGGCCTGTCGCACAAGCCCCGCATGATACCGCCCAAGTATTTCTATGATAAACGCGGTTCGGAGCTGTTCGACCAGATTTGTCAGCAACCTGAATACTACCCGACAAGGACCGAAACAGGCTTACTGGAATATTACGCGGCAGAAATCGCAGAGCATATTGGACCTGGCTGCATCATGGTGGAACTCGGCAGCGGCGCCAGTGAAAAAGCACGCCTGTTATTCGATGCGCTGAAACCCGCTGGATACATGGGCGTTGATATTTCTGAGGAATTCCTGCTGGAATCTACCAAACAGCTGGCCCGTGAATATCCGTGGCTTGAAGTACATGCGGTTTGTGCAGACTTTTCCAGCACCCTGAGAATACCCGAACATTACGATCAGATGCATGTCGCATTTTACCCTGGGTCAAGTATTGGTAATTTTGATCCGGACGATGCAGTAACCTTCATGGAGCAGGTAGCCGGGGTAGTCGGCAGTGACGGCAAATTCCTGATTGGCGTTGATCTGAAGAAAGACGAGGCCATCCTGAATGCAGCCTATAACGATGCAGCCGGCATCACCGCCCTTTTCAACCTCAATTTACTTGAACGTATGAAAAATGAGCTGGGCGCAGAATTCGAGCCCGGCGCATTTGCCCACCAGGCTTTTTACAATGAGGCTGACGGACGCATCGAGATGCACCTGGTCAGCACCAGAAATACCCGTCTGATCGTCGATAACAAACCCTTTGTGTTCCATCTCGGCGATAGCATACATACCGAGAACTCCTATAAATATTCACTGGAAGAGTTCCGTTCGCTCGCTCATCGGGCCGGTTTCGAGGTAGAAAAAGTGTGGACTGACCGTAATCATTATTTCAGCCTGCAGCTCCTTAGCGTCAGCGACCACCCCTGACTCTCAACATGCTTGAAGTTTATTCTGTTTCAGGCAGAATACGCCGCCTCTTAATCAAACCTCAAGGTTTATGGCTAAAGAAGACCAAATAGAAATGCAGGGAACGGTCATTGAAACCCTGCCCAACACCATGTTTCGCGTTGAGCTTGAAAATGGCCATACGATTACTGCCCATATTTCAGGCAAAATGCGCAAGCACTATATTCGTATCCTGACTGGTGATACCGTGACGGTAGAAATGACCCCGTATGACCTGACCAAGGGCCGCATTACTTTCCGCGAACGCTGAGCTTTTCCGCTATCTGATCAGCGGCCAGGTCAGATAAAGAATCAGCACGACAATAATCGACATTGCATCACGAACAGATTGCGTCCTTTTCCCATGAGCAGGCTGCTTTTTTCCTGTAGTCGCTCTGCCCGCTCCTGCAACTCCTGAAATATTGTGGTCGGCCCCTACTGCTGTTTGTCCTTGACTCGAATCGGCTAGATATCGGCCCGCGCTTTTTCCTGCTTGTCTCCGATCGCTTCACAGACAATATTCAAGCCGTCATCCGCAGCGCTCACGCTGGCCCTGCCACCGTGAACCAGATCACCAAACAATAGCTCATTGGCCAGGGCTTTCTTGATATGCTCCTGAACGACCCTACGCATTGGTCTCGCACCCATTTTTGGATCGTAGCCTTTGCGCGCAATCCATTTGCGAGCAGATTCATCGACCTCGAGAATGACTTTCTTGTCATCAAGCTGGGACTGTAATTCGATCAGGAACTTATCGACGACATTCATCACGTTTTCTTGAGACAGGCTATTGAACTGGATAATTGCATCCAGACGATTGCGAAATTCCGGCGTAAAGAATTTCTTCATCATTTCCATGGAATCACCCTGGTGGTTCTGTTCCACAAAACCCATGCTGGCACGCTGGCTTTCCGATGCACCAATATTGGTCGTCATGACAATAATGATGTTTCTGAAGTCTGACTGACGCCCATTGTTGTCGGTGAGCTTCCCGTGATCCATGACCTGCAGGAGAATATTGAAAACATCCGGATGCGCCTTCTCGATTTCATCCAGCAACAACACCGCATGTGGGTTTTTGACGGCTGCCTCGGTAAGTAACCCGCCCTGGTCATACCCGACATATCCGGGCGGCGCGCCAATGAGCCGCGAAACAGTATGACGTTCCATGTACTCTGACATGTCAAATCTAATCAGCTCTATTCCCAGTTCGCGGGCCAGCTGCCGTGTTACTTCGGTCTTGCCCACACCAGTCGGACCGGTAAACAGGAAGCTGCCGATCGGCTGCTCCGGATTATCCAGACCTGAACGGGCGAGTTTGATCGCATCGCTAAGCGTAGTAATCGCTTCATCCTGCCCAAAGATGACCAGTTTTAGATCTCTTTCCAGATTTTTCAGTGCGTCCTTATCATTAGCTGACACACTTTTTGGGGGAATACGGGCGATCTTGGAAATAACTTCCTCGATTTCGTGCACCCCGATCGTTTTACGGCGTTTGGATGCGGGCTTGAGGCGCTGCCTCGCCCCAGCCTCATCGATCACATCGATCGCTTTATCCGGCTGAAAACGATCATGGATATAGCGGGTGGAAAGCTCTACAGCGACCTGCAGTGCCTTGGGAGTGAAGCGCACCTGGTGGTGCTTTTCAAAATTTTCTTTCAGCCCTTTGAGTATTTCCACGGCCTCGGCCTGGGTTGGTTCAACCACATCAATTTTCTGAAAACGCCGGGATAATGCGCGATCTTTCTCGAATATACCGCGATATTCCTGGTATGTGGTCGATCCAATACATTTGAGACTGCCAGAGGCCAGCACAGGTTTAATCAGGTTTGACGCATCCATGACACTGCCCGAGGTTGCCCCGGCCCCGATGATGGTATGGATTTCGTCAATAAACAGGATGGCATGCTCGTGATCCATCAACTCGCGTATTACTGCCTTTAGCCGTTTTTCGAAATCCCCGCGATATTTTGTACCTGCAATCAGCGCACCAATGTCCAGCGCATAAACCGTCGCTGATTTAAGAATGTCCGGTACCTCGCCATCCACGATCATTTTTGCCAGCCCCTCTGCCAGCGCGGTTTTGCCCACGCCCGCTTCGCCAACCAGCAGAGGATTGTTTTTACGGCGCCGACACAGAATCTGCGCCGTGCGCTCTACTTCGTGCTTCCGCCCGATCAGTGGATCGATTTTACCCAGGGCTGCCTGTTCGTTGAGGTTGGTCGCATACTTCCCAAGCGGACTGGTGGACTGGCTGTCTTCTTCCTGCTCTTCATCTTCAGCCTCGCCACCGGTTTGCTCACTGAAATTGTCGCTATCCAGCACCATGCCATGTGATATGTAACTGACCACGTCGAGCCTGGAGATGTCCTGTTTGCCCAACAGGTAAACGGCCTGTGAGTCCTTTTCGCCGAACAGGGCAACCAGCACATTGATCGCCGTTACCTCGTCCCTGCCCTGTGACTGCACATGGAAAACAGCCCGTTGCAGCACCCGCTGGAATGCATTGGTTGGCTGGGTTTCCAGACCGGATGACTCTGGCAGCTGCGGCGTGGTTTCTTCTATAAATTGCTCCAGTTCATTGCGAAGGGCTTCGATGTTGGCGCCGCAGCCCCTCAGAACATCTGCGGACTGGCGGTTGTCGAGCAGGGCCAGCAGCAAATGTTCGAGCGTAATAAATTCATGATTACGCTCGTAGGCCTGCCTGAATATTTCATTAAGAGATTCTTCTAACTCTTTGTTTAGCATGGCTATTCCTCTTCAATAGAGCATAACAAGGGATGTTCATTCTGCTTTGAGTATTCGTTAACCTGAGACATTTTGGTCTCAGCGATTTCTTTCGTATATATCCCACATATGCCTTTACCACGAGTATGCACATGCAACATGACCTGGGTCGCCTTCTCACGCCCCATGCCAAAAAATGTCTCCAGTATGTGAACAACGAACTCCCTTGGCG
>JBFFRZ010000163.1:0-6315 GCA_041572715.1 Gammaproteobacteria bacterium | reverse complement strand
GCACCGAACCCGGATAATATCAACACCTCCGAGCTGGGCTCTCCGCCGAATAAAACCATTTCCTAGGCATGAATACTCGATTTATTGGCATCGCCGCAGTGGTGCTTATTGCGGCACAGGCAGCTATCGGTATCCACTTGTACCAACAGAATGACCGCATACCACAGCAACAGGGCAAAACATTCACTGGCAGCACAATTAATGTCTATGACCCGAGAGACGGCTATCTGACCGTAGTAAATTTCTGGGCCTCATCATGCCTGCCTTGCATCAAGGAAATGCCGGATTTCATCGAGTTACATAAAGACTACAAGAACCAGAAATTCGCGCTCGTAGGTATTACCATGCCATTCGACCAGTCCGATTTGTCATTGGCAATATTAAAGCGCTTTGACATACAGTGGCACAACATATTGGACACACAGGGAAAACATACAGAGGCGTTTGGCGGAATCAAGGCGGTTCCCACTACATTTCTGCTTGATCACGAGGGCCACCCCCTTTGGAAGCATGAAGGCCCGGTTGATTTCAAACAACTCAGACAGCAAATAAACCATCATCTGACTGCGAGCAGTTAGCACAGCTTACTTTGCAACACACATGTGGCTACAATGTGTCCAAATATTGGAGGCCACATGCTCTGGATCAAATCATTTCATATTATCTTCATGGTTACCTGGTTCGCAGGCCTTTTTTATCTGCCCCGCCTTTTTGTCTACCATGCCATGTCGAATGACCAGGCAAGTATCGACCGCTTCAAGATTATGGAAAGAAAACTGTTCTACGGAATCATGACGCCAGGCGGCGTCATTACCCTGGTGCTCGGCTTCTGGCTTTGGTTTGGCTATGGCTTTACCGGAGGATGGCTACACGCAAAGGTTGCACTGGTACTGATACTTGTCGGTTACCATGTCTGGTGTGGAAAACTGATGATCGATTTCAAACTTGATCGAAATACCAAAAGCCATCTCTGGTACCGTTGGTTTAATGAGGTACCGGTAGTGTTCCTGGTCGTTATTATCATCCTCGTGGAAGTAAAGCCCTTCTAATGCGCAGCATCATCAACCACCACAACAGGATATAAAACCGCTGGTATTGATCGCAATCATCATTGCAGCCGGACCTGGTGTAACCGGATTATTACAAAACCTAAAAGAAAAATACGACCCACCCTATTACGCCGCGAGAACAGGCAACAAAACTACTGTCTGAATACAACCAGGTGCTCCGCATCAACCCCGACCTTAACTTTTTGCCCGGTATTGATATCGAGGTGACTGGGCACGAGTGATAACAATTCATCACCGCCGGGTGTACGTAATGTATACATGATTTGGGCGCCCTTGAAATGCCGATCAGTGATCAGGCAATCCACGCCTTCCTCGACGTCAAGCAGGACATCATCCGGGCGCAGCAGCACGTCAACCCTGGTTCCAGCCGGCCATTCATAGGAACGATTACCCGCAAGCATTCCCAACGAGGTTTCTACCGATTCATGGCTGGTCAGAACACCTTCAATCAATCGACCCTGCCCGATAAAATCAGCAACAAAACGATTAGCCGGCTCATGGTACAGGTTATATGGAAGATCCCATTGCAATATGCGTCCGTCATCCATGACCGCAACATGTTCGCCAATAACGAACGCCTCATTCTGATCGTGGGTAACAAAGAGGGTTGTCGTTTGTCTTTGACGGAGAATTTCACGAACATCCAGCACGAGCCGCTCACGCAAATCAACATCGAGATTTGAAAATGGCTCATCCATTAACAAAAGCGGCGGCTCAGGCGCCAATGCCCTTGCCACGGCAATACGCTGCTGCTGACCGCCGGACAATTCATGCGGATAACGATTCATGCAGTCTTCCAGACCGACCAGTTCAAGCATTTCCTGGGCAACCTTGCGTTGCTGGCTGCTGCTTTGTTTACGCAGCCCGAATGTCACGTTTTCACCCACCGACAAGTGCGGGAACAGGGCGTAATCCTGGAACACCATGCCGATGCCTCGCTGCTCGGGCTGCACCTGAACGGTCTTCGAGGATATCACGCGGCCATCAAGAATAATTTCTCCCTTTAGCACTGGTTCAAAACCGGCGATAGCACGCAACACGGTGGTTTTGCCACAGCCGCTGGGGCCAAGCAGGCAATTAAGCGTGGTATCGCGAATACTCAGGGAAAAATCATCAACGATGGTTTTCCCCTCGTAACCGCACCGAATATTCTTTATCTCAAGTATGCCTGGCATGTGTATTAATGTTTCGCTGACCTTCTGACCAAAACCATCACCGGAATCAATCCGACAAGAATAAGCGTGATTGCAGGCAGCGCGGCCCGCTCCCATTCGCCTTCCGATGTCATCTCATAAATTCTGACGGCAAGTGTATCCCATCCGAAGGGACGCAATAACATGGTGGCCGGCATTTCCTTCATCACATCGACCAGCACCAGCAAACCGGCAGTGAATAAACCGGGTCTTAATAAAGGCATGTAAATTTTCCACATTGTTACCGCCGCAGTTGCACCCAAACCTCTTGCGGCCTCCGCCAGACTCGCGCGTATCCTGCCTAGACCGCTATCGATAGGTCCATACGCAACGGCGAGAAACCTGACCATATAAGCGACAATCAGCGCGAAGACTGTGCCGGTCAGAAACTGGCCGGAGACCTCGATCCCGACCAGGGTTAACAGTGTAACCAGTACATTATCCATACTGGTAAACGTCAACATAATGCCTACTGCCAGTACCGACCCCGGCAGGGCATAACCCAGCGTGGCAATATTCACCGAGCTGCGCACCGCCATGTCATCGTGTGTGCGCCGGGTAAAGGCCAGTGTGATTGCGCCGGCGACAGTCAGTATTGCGGCCATGCAACCAAGCATCAGGGTATGCCAGAGCAAGCCCCAGTAACGACTATTCAGATCTTCTTGCAGAACAGTCCATGCCCATGAAGCCAACTGGATGACTGGTAATACAAACGCCAGTGTCAAAACCAGCGATGCGATAGATAAAACTGCCCACTGCCGCCACCCGACCAACCGGTAACGGTATACACGTGTTGTTCGAGTAGCTTCATGGTATTTCGCCCTGCCCCGCAAGTTACGTTCCGCAGTAAGCGCAATGACAGCAAGTACGAGTAAAAATGAGGCAAGCTGCGATGCAGCCTGCAGATTGAATAACCCAAACCAGGCCTTGTATATCGCGGTGGTAAAGGTGTCGTAGTTGAAAATGGCAACGGTACCGAAATCGGCAAGCGTTTCCATTAGTGCTAGCGACAGCCCTGCAACGATCGCCGGCCGCGCGGTGGGTACACTGATTCGGAAAAACGCACCCCATGCAGACAAGCCAAGGCTTCTGGCCGCCTCTACGGTAGAGTTTCCCTGGGTGAGGAACGAGGATCTGGCCAGCATATAGACATAGGGATACAGCACCATCGCCATAACCAAAATTACACCACCCGTTGAACGCACCTCGGGAAACCAGTATCCACCTCGCCCAAATGTTTCACGCAGCGTGGTTTGTACCGGACCGGTAAAGTCCATCAGCCCAAGCACGACAAACGCCATGACATAAGCTGGTACCGCGAGCGGCAGCATCAACGCCCAGTCAAAAAAGCGACGACCGGGAAACTCACACATGGTTGTTAACCATGCAAGACCGACACCCAGTACCGTGACACCAATACCAACACCGAGCAGCAACCACGCCGTGTTGGCCAGCAGGTCACCCAGTACCGTTTTCGCCAGATGATCCCAAACCATATTTTCGGTTTGCAGCCAACCGGAAAAGACCACCATTAAGGGCAAAACCACGATCAGGGCAAGCATGATCGTGATTATCTTCCAGATCGTAATCTTGTTTGCGGGCATCTCAGGATGAATCAGGAAAAAGTATTTTAGGTTTCATGAAAAGCCCTTTGCTCAAAGCGATTTCATATCAACATAAAGCAGTAGTCACTTGTGCAAAATGATTTGTCTCAAGGCCAGGAAAAAATTCAGAAAGCGCGGAGTTTACCTGTAGTAAATTAGCAGCTTGATAAATTTTTTAACACCGCATTGAGATAAATCAGACAGCACGAGTTATTTGTAGCCAGCTCGGTCCATCAACATTACTGACCGGGCCTGCAACTCACCCGCCTTCGCGACATTCAACTGATCCTGCTTGAACCCACCCCACGCAGAGACCGTCGCGTCCGGTTTGACTGCCGGGTTCACCGGATATTCCATGTTCAGGCTAGCAAAAATTCCCTGTGCCTCTTCACCAGAGAGCCATTCAATCAGACCGATGGCCGCTTCACGATGCTTGGCATTTGCTGTGACACCCGCGCCGGATATATTGACATGAACGCCGCGCCCGTCCTGATTCGGCCAGAACAATGCGAGTTTCAGGCCTGGTTTCTTTTTCATCAAACCGCCATAGTAATAGGTATTCACGATACCGGCATCACACTGTCCAGCTGCGATCGCCTCCATCACCTTGGTGTCATTCGAGAATGGCGCAGTCGCCAGGTTATCAACCCAGCCTTTGACAATTTTTTCTGCTTTCTCCTCGCCCTGCTGCGCAATCATCATCGCTACCAGCGACTGGTTGTACACCTTCTTTGAGGTACGCAGACATAAACGCCCCTTCCACTGCGGTTGAGCCAGGTCTTCGTAGGTAGTTAGCTCACCATCCTTTACGCGGTCAGTCGCATAAACGATCGTACGGGCGCGAATGGACAGACCAAACCAGCGGTTTGCGCTATCGCGTAAATGTGCCGGTATATTTTTCTGCAGGACTTCGGATTGAACGGTTGCCAGAACACCCTTGTTGGCTGCCTGCCATAAATTTCCGGCATCGACGGTAATCAGTACATCAGCCGGGGAATTCTTACCCTCCGCCTGCAGGCGAGCCAGTAACGGTGCCGCCTTGTCGGTAATGTACTTGATTTTGACACCGGTCTTCTTGGTGTAGGCATCAAACAGCGGCTTCACCAGGTGCTCCTTGCGCGCGGTGTAGACCACCAGCTCCTCGGCCATGGCCGCAAGTGGTGAAATCAGGCCAAGCACCAGCAATAGGACCGGAAGCAGACTTGCCGGATTTGTCGGATTGGACATTTTCATGATGTAGTTCACTCCCTCGAAACAGAATTATTCATGAGCGCGAATATTATTGCGAATCGTTATCATTTGCAATAGTGGCGCATACAAATCAACAGTTAGCTGCCGGATTTTTGATTTATGTCCTACTCACCGGTCAGTGACCTCATGATAGCTACGATGGCGCCTACCTCCTTATCTGACAAGCCAGGGTCATCCAGTTCCTCTGTATTTACGTTCTCTAAAACTTCTGGCTTTCCCCAATCATTGCGGGTGTCGCGTGTGTTACAAAAATACGCCACTTCTCTCAGGCTCGTGAAAATGCCATTACACAAATATGGTTGGCGACATTTCTCAACGCAGGAGCCTTGAATTTAGCCAGGCCTTCCTTGCGACCCGTCGTTTCGGAAAGACCGATATCGATGTGCTGATCACCTTTCGGGTTAAATTGTCTAGACCGTGAATAGAACAGGTTTGCCTGATTGGCGGACCGATATTGTCATAGATAAAATCAGTGAACAGGGGTGGTTCACCATTGTCGCGCCAGCTGCCGGAGCGACAGCCTGCGCAGCTACACTTATCCTCGGCTTCAAACAGTTCCACCCCTTCAATTCCTACGCCGATAGTTCGTCTTGCCTGCCAGGTAGTAATCATACTTTGAGGAGAATGGCCTGAAAGTTCTGTACGCTCAAAAGCAGCCATAGCCGTGTCATCATTGTTCCGGCTATCATCGCCAAATACCTGATCAAACAGGAGCGCATAACTCGCAGCCCTGACTTTCGTTACTACTGATTCCTTGTTCGGGTTGGCCATTTCCAGGGCGATTAGAAGTGGCTGTATTGCTTGCACTTGCAACATCTTCGCCCGTCCATCATGGAACAGCCCGCCTATATAGTGCTGCTCTCCCTCATCGTAATAGAACGCGGGAGTACACATGCACTATGCAAGCGAAGGTACATTACGCTCTTCAAAACGGTCAGGATGCACTCCACGAGATACAGGCAACTCGCGGTCCCGGTCAGCAAACCCGGAAGTTGAAAGATAGCAACCGGGCAAGCTTGGCCAGCGGGTTAGTAAAGCGTAGTATCAAAAACAGCTGCCTCCCGAGTTTTGCCAGTTTGCTCGTCTGTACTGCCATCAATGGACTTAAAAAACAATGTCAGCGCGAAGAAACCAATTATTCCCTTAATTTTCATAACGATCTGGCCCCGTCGAATAACCGACTAAAACTCTACCGCG
>JBFFRZ010000162.1:0-6317 GCA_041572715.1 Gammaproteobacteria bacterium | reverse complement strand
TGGATCTCTCCCATATGTCCAGGTTAAGCGAAAGATACTGTTTGTACTGCAGGTTTTCAGAATTCGAGAGATCTGAAATGTCAGCCTGGCCACGCTCGATGATGGACACCAGGTCGGGGTTCAGGAGCAGAATTTGCCCAATTTCATCAGTGCATCTGCAGGATGATCACTCTAGAATACTCACCCTTCTGAAAATGCATCAAGGTTATTAATTTATGCGGTTTTACCAGTCTGTTTTTTTACTTGTTTTCGCCCTCCTGACACAATCGGCCTGGTCTGGTACACCCATTCCGGCGCCACCCGGATTCAAATCCAGCGGCTTCATCCTGATGGATCACACTACAGGCAACAGCATCCTGGAAAAAAACCCGGATGAAGCCCTTGAGCCCGCCAGCCTGACCAAAATCATGACCGCCTACCTTGTCTTCAAGGAATTGAAAGAAGGCAGACTAGCCATGCAGGACGAGGTACTGGTCAGTGAAAAAGCCTGGAAAACAGGTGGTTCCCGCATGTTCATTGAAGTAAACAAGATGGTCAGCATAGATGACCTGCTGCATGGCCTTGTCATCCAGTCGGGTAATGATGCTGCCGTGGCACTGGCCGAACATATCGCGGGCACAGAAGAAGCGTTTGCCGCCATGATGAACCAGCAGGCCAAGGAACTGGGGATGAACAACACCCACTTTGTCAATGCGACCGGCTGGCCGGCCGAAGGTCATACCACGACGGCCCGCGACCTCGCTTTACTGACGCGGGCCATGGTCCAGCACTTTCCCCAGCTTTATCAGCTTCACTCGATCAAGGAATTCACCTTCAATAATATCAAGCAGTACAACCGGAATAAACTGCTGTGGAGAGACAAGTCAGTGGATGGTGTAAAGACCGGCCACACCGAAGCAGCCGGCTACTGCCTGGTGGCGTCTGCCACGCGTGACGACATGCGCCTGATATCCGTGGTACTGGGTACCGATAGTGAAAAGGCGCGCGCCAATGCCTCGTCCAAGCTGCTCAACTTCGGTTTTCGCTATTATGAAACACGACTATTGTATGCGTCAGGCGAAGAGCTGAGCCGGTCCCGTATATGGAAAGCCGAAAAGCCTGAAATACGCATGGGCATCAAGGACGATGTCACCGTGACCATCCCTCGCGGTGATTACAAGTTGATGAAAGCGGAACTGGAAATCAACGAAAAGATCACCGCGCCTGTTCGCCAGGGTGATCAGATGGGTAAAGTTATCATCACGCTGGACGGGAAAACCATCACGACCCGGCCACTGGTTGCGCTTGAAACAGTCAATGAAGGCGGCATCTGGACCCAGCTCGTCGATAGCATCCGCCTGATGGCTGAATAATGCCATGACCATCTATCTGAACGGGACGTTCATGCCACTGGCAGAGGCGTCCATTTCACCATTGGACCGCGGGTTTTTGTTTGGCGATGGTGTGTACGAAGTCATACCCGCCTACGCCGGCAAACTGTTCCGTATCGACCAGCACCTGGACAGGCTAGAGAACAGTCTCAAGGGTATTCGCCTGCAAAACCCATACAGCCACCAGCAATGGAAAGCGATATTGAATGAACTACTGGAACATCAGCCGTTTGATAATCATTCAATTTATCTTCAGGTTACAAGAGGCGCTGATAGCAAACGGGACCACAGCTTCCCTAAAAATGTATCGCCGACGGTGTTCATCATGAGCACAGAACTGAAAACCGGCGAGGTGGCCACGTACCATGACGGTGTGTGCGCGATCACCCGGCAGGACAACCGATGGCAAAATTGCGATATCAAAGCCACCACCCTGCTGGCCAATATCCTGTTACGCCAGCAGGCAACTGACGAGAGCTGCGCGGAAACTATTTTGACCCGTGATGGCCATGTGATTGAAGGCGCTGCCAGTAATGTTTTCATTGTGGAATTTGGCGTCATCAAAACACCCGGAGAAAACCAGCAGATGCTGACCGGTATTACCCGGGACCTGGTTCTGGAAATCGCCGCCCTTGAGGACATAGAGGCCACTGAAAGCCCTATTAGCACAAACGAATTGTTTGCTGCCGATGAAGTATGGCTCACCAGCTCTACCAAGGAAATCCTGCCCGTGACCCATATTGACGGCAAGGTCATCGGCAAGGGGAAACCGGGCCCCATGTGGCAGAACATGATCAACCTGTATGCAAACTACAAGAGGAAACTCGTCGCGGGTGAAATAGACTGACCTTCGTCGGTTTGAGATAACCAGGGCAAAAAAAGACCCGGCAAACCGGGTCTTTGATAAAACAGAAACTGCCTTGGGCTTAACGCTTGGAGTATTGTGTGGCCTTGCGAGCCTTGTGCAGACCGACTTTCTTGCGTTCTACCGCACGGGCATCACGCGTAACAAATCCGGCTTTGCGAAGATCAGGGCGCATACCCTCATCGTAGGCCATCAGTGCACGGGTAATACCATGGCGTATTGCACCCGCCTGACCACTGTCGCCGCCGCCCTTGACGCTCACATTGAGATCGAATTTTTCCAGGTTCTCTGTCAGCTCCAGCGGCTGACGAACCACCATGCGGCTGGTCTCACGACCGAAATAACTGTCCAGTGGCTGGTCGTTAACCAGTATTTCACCCTTGCCGGGTGTCAGGAAAACACGGGCCGTGCTGGTCTTGCGACGGCCGGTACCATAATACGTGTCACTCATAATGCTTAACCTTAAATGTCCAGCGGCACAGGTTGCTGTGCTGCGTGCTTGTGATCGGTGCCGGCGTATACTTTCAGTTTGGAATACATCTGGCGACCAAGCGGGCCTTTCGGCATCATTCCCTTCACCGCGTTCTCAATCACGCGCTCGGGGTGTGTCTGTAATAACCTTTCCAGGCTGACTGATTTCAGTCCACCTATGTATCCACTGTGATGGTGATATATCTTGTCTTTCATCTTGTTGCCGGTAACGTGGACTTTTTCCGCGTTGACAACAACGATGTAATCACCGGTATCTACATGCGGCGTGTATGTGGCTTTGTGCTTGCCGCGTAATCGGCGGGCAATCTCGGATGCCAGACGACCCAGGGTTTTGTCTGTCGCATCAACCAGATACCAGTCTCTGGTGACCTCTGCCGGCTTGGTGCTTTTAGTCGTCATGTCGGTAAAACTTCCCACTCTCAAAAAGGCGCGCAATCTTACAGAGCAAACGCCCATGATACAAGCCTATTTCGGCTAAATTTTCCCCTTAAATCAAGCGATACCACGGCTTTTTCTTTTTCAGGATTGAGTAAAACCGGTTCCGTCGAGTCGGGCAAAAAAAAGCGGCCTTTGAGGCCGCTGAATGATCGTTCATTCTTAAGGGAGGAGAGAATAAACAAGATAGTTGCGAATATTAGAATATATTAATAATTTGTCAAGAAAATATTCATATCTCCAGCCGTTCTACCTTCTCTCCGCTGATTAAATGGCTTTGCAGGATTTCTTCCAGATCCTCCTCATCTACGTAGGAATACCAGGTCTCGCCAGGGTAAATGACGATCACCGGGCCCAGCTCGCATCGATCCAGGCAGCCCGCGGTGTTGATTCTGACCCCGCCCTGGCCAGATAACCCCAGCTCCTTACAGCGGTTTTTCAGGTAGGCCCGCCTGGCCGTAGCATCGTGGTTTTCGCAACATTCCCTGCCATCTTCCCGGCAATTGGTACAAAAAAATACGTGGTGCTTGTAATATGACACTGTTTCCCCCATAGCATTGGCTTGCGACTTTATCAAAGTCCAATCCTGACAGCGAATACCTTAAACTATGTCCATGCGTAAACCCGAACTACTATCTCCTGCCGGCACCCTGAAGAACATGCGTTATGCCTTTGCGTACGGCGCGGATGCTGTCTATGCGGGCATGCCCCGCTACAGCCTGCGCGTCAGGGAAAACGATTTTCTTGAAGATAATTTACGCATCGGCATCAGGGAGGCCCATGAGCAGGGCAGGCAGTTCTTCGTGGCAACCAATGTCATGCCTCATGGTGCCAAACTTAAAACCTTCCTTGATGACATTGAACCGGTCATCGAGATGGCTCCAGATGCATTGATCATGGCCGACCCCGGCCTGATCATGATGGTGCGAGAAAAATGGCCTGACATGCCCGTTCACCTCTCGGTACAGGCCAATACGGTCAATTCAGCCGGCGTCAAATTCTGGCAGTCCATTGGTCTAAGCCGCGTGATTCTGTCGCGCGAGCTATCGCTGGACGAGGTAACCGCCATCCGTGATGCCTGCCCGGACATGGAACTCGAAGTCTTTGTACATGGCGCACTGTGTATGGCTTATTCAGGCCGATGCCTATTATCGGGTTATTTCAATCACCGTGATGCCAACCAGGGGACCTGCACCAATGCCTGCCGCTGGGAATACAAGCTGGGTAGTAACCCGGAAGCAAACCCGACTATTGATGTCGCTGATATCAACAAGCTGGCTGACACGGCACCGACTGCGGCACAGACCGCACGCCATCCATTGGCAGACGATACATATTACCTGGAAGAGAAAGGCCGGCCTGGAGAATTCATGCCCATATTCGAAGATGAGCATGGTACCTATATCATGAATTCCAGGGACCTGCGCGCTGTCGAGCATGTACATCGGCTGACCGGGATCGGGATAGATTGCCTCAAGATAGAAGGCCGCACCAAGTCTTATTACTACACTGCCCGCACCACCCAGGTTTATCGTAGGGCAATCGATGATGCAGCAGCAGGCAGGCCTTTCGACCCCTCCCTGATGGCCGAACTGGAAAACCTGGCCCAGCGTGGCTATACCGATGGCTTTTTCGAGCGGCATGAATCCAAGGAGTTACAGAATTATCGACAGGGCGCGTCCAAGGCAACCAAATCACAGTTTGTTGCTGACATCATGCAATACGATGCGAACTCCGGAGAGGCGGAGCTGGAGGTAAAGAACAAGTTCAGCGTGGGTGATGAACTTGAACTGATCACACCCGAGGGTAATCTCAAGTTCAAACTCGATGCCATGCAGAGCCTGAAAGGCGAACCGCTGGAAGTCGCTCCCGGCAGTGGCTGGAAGGTGCGAATAAAATTGCCCAGGCCCGTGGGTAACATGACCATGCTGACCCGCATGTTTGATCAGGCACCAGCAGGCATCGCCAGAGACTTGCCGTAAAAGGAGACCCCACATGTTCCAGATAGATAACCTGATTCTCTCTTTCGATAACGCTATCCGGACATTGCACGGTGTGTATAACAACAAGCGACCCAATCCTGCTGCCGATATTCAACAGCCGGAATTATCTGATGCCGAGCGTAAGCATGTCGCTGGCCTGATGCGGGTAGATCACGTTGGCGAGATCTGTGCACAGGCCCTCTACCAGGGCCAGGCTTTTACCGCGAAAGACGAACATACCCGTAGTCATATGCTCGAGGCCGCGCTTGAAGAGTCCGACCACCTGGACTGGTGCAAGCAGCGGCTGGACGAACTGGGAAGCCACACCAGCCTGTTTAACCCGATATGGTATGCGGGCTCGTTTGCCATTGGCGCGGCTGCCGGTATGGCAGGGAGTGGCTGGAACCTGGGTTTTGTGGTCGAGACCGAGCGACAGGTTGAAGCGCACCTGGATGAACACCTGGATGAATTGCCTGCACACGACGTGCGCAGCCGGGTAATCCTGCAACAGATGAAGGATGATGAAATCAGGCATGCCAATGATGCAATGCACGCCGGCGGTAAGCCGTTGCCGCAGGCAATCAAACAGGCCATGCGGCTCATGTCCAGCATCATGACAACCACGGCATACCGTATATAAGAACACCGGGTTTCTTCATGGCAACACTGTAACTGGCAGATTTATCGCAGTTCATCAGGTAAACACCCACAGGAACAACCCAGACTGGCCAGACCAGCCCATAAATATTTTTTTTGGATTCTGCGATTTGATAAAAATATTTTTCTTTTTCAAATTTTAACTTCGGAGTAAATAGCGATTTGAATCGTTACATTTACACAGGAGTTTAAAAAGACGATGCAACAGTCAATCTCTGATACTGATTTTGATGATTTGTATGCAAGCGACGATGATTTTGAATTTCAGCACCGAAAAAATATCGATAGCCGTCGCAAACTGGAAGAATATCTGGAAGAAAGGAAATTAAGAGAGTTTCTGGAAGACGATTACGATTCGTATTTTGATGACGACCTGGATTGATTAACTGATCCGGCCCTGCAGTTACACAGTATTGCAGGGCCGGAATTGATCCATGGTTTCCAGCCCCATACCGGGGGCAGGCATTCTTTTTCTCGCCGTAAAATCTTATCCCCCACTCCCGCCAAAAAATACCT
>JBFFRZ010000161.1:0-6332 GCA_041572715.1 Gammaproteobacteria bacterium | reverse complement strand
GAGTTTTGGCTCATGCAATTCTCTTACATATGTTCAGGATATGGGGTGTTCCATGCCATCCCCTGAATTGGATAGGCCGGGCGTGCGGCCCTTTTAGCTTGCCAGATGCTCTTTCAGTGTATAGATCAGGTTGAGGGCATCGCGGGGTGACAGGTCATCGACATCAATTGATTCGATAATGGTTTTCAGGGGGTCCACAGGCGGTTCCTCGGCCTGGGTGAATAATGGCATCTGTTGCTCCTGTGAGATGACAGACTGCTTTTCCAGTTCGTGCAGCCGCTGCCGGGCCAGCTGGATAACATGCCCAGGCACACCGGCGAGACTCGCGACCTGCAGACCATAGCTCTGGCTGGCGGGCCCGGGATTGACCGTATACATGAAAACGATCTGATCGTTGTGCTCAACCGCGTGCAGATGCGCGTTGGCAATCAATGCATAGGTTTCCGGCAGGCTGGTCAGTTCGAAATAGTGGGTGGCAAAAAGGGTGAATGCCCGTATGCGGGTGGCCAGGTCAATGGCGCAGGCCCAGGCCAGAGACAGGCCATCATAAGTACTGGTGCCACGCCCGATTTCATCCATCAGCACGAGCGACTGTTCGCTGGCATTGTTCAGAATACTGGCAGTCTCGGTCATTTCTACCATGAACGTCGATCGTCCGCTGGCCAGGTCATCGGATGCACCGATGCGGGTAAAAATTCGGTCGACGGGGCCAAGGCATGCGGCTTCGGCGGGGACGAAGCTGCCGGTGTAGGCGAGCAGGGTAATGATCGCTGTCTGTCGCATGTAGGTAGATTTGCCGCCCATGTTTGGCCCGGTAATGAGCAGAATTTTTCTTTGTTCATCAAGCGCTGTGTCATTAGCGACAAAAGGCTCATCCAGGGCCTGTTCGATCACCGGGTGTCTGCCCTGGGTGATGTTGATTCCCGGTCTGTCTGTGAATTTTGGGCAGGCAAGATTCAGGCTGAGCGCACAGTCGGCAAAGTTAACCAGTACGTCTAGTATCGCCAGTGCATGGGAGACCCGCTGCAGTTCAGCCAGAAAGTCCTGTAGCCAGTCCAGCAACTCATCATAAAGGTGTTTTTCACGAGCGAGGGCGCGCTCGCGACTGGAAAGCACCTTGTCTTCAAACTGTTTCAGCTCGGGGGTGGTGTAGCGTTCTGCGGCCTTAAGGGTTTGCCGTCGAATATAATGGGCCGGTGCCTGCTCACTTTGCAGTCGGCTAATTTCTATGTAATAGCCATGTACTCGGTTATAACCCAGCTTCAGAGTCGGGATACCGGTTTCCTCACGCTCGCGAATCTCCATGTCGAGCAGCATCTGGTCGGCGTTGTCTCTTACCGAGCGTAATTCGTCCAGTTGTTCATCGTAGCCGTTGGCGATCACACCGCCATCACGAATGAGCATTGGCGGCTGCTCAATGATTGCAGCTGAAAGACGATCAGTGATTTGCGGGCAGGGCCGGATCGCGGTCAAGTCATCGTTCAGCTTGTCCAGGTTGATCGTTGTTAACAGCTGTTGAATTTCCGGAACCACTGCCAGGCTGTTGCGCAGCGTGGAGAGGTCACTGGGGCGCGCCGATTTCAGGGCAATGCGGCTGGTGATGCGCTCCAGGTCGCCGAGCGAGGCAAGTAGCCCACTTAAATCCTGGTGGTTGCCGGATTCGATCAGTTGGCTGACGCACTGGTGGCGTCTTTTCAGTTCATGCGTATCGCGGATTGGCTGGGACAACCAGTGTGTGAGCAGACGGGCGCCCATAGCGGTCACGGTTTGATCCAGTACTGCCAGCAGCGTGTGTTCACGCCCGCCCTGCAGGTTATGCGTGATCTCCAGGTTCTTTCGCGTGGTTGCGTCCAGTACCAGATAGTCCTGGTGCTGCCTGATATGGATGCCCTGAATATGATTGGGCATGCGCTTCTGTGTCTCCTGTAAATATTGCAGTAAACAGCCGATCGCGGCCGTTGCGCGGGGGAGTTCATCAAGCCCGAATCCCCCCAGGTCGCGCGTACCAAACAGGTCGCAGATCAGTCGCCGGGCACTGTCCAGGTCGAAATGCCATGCCGGCCTGTGTCGAATCGCGCAATGCGATGGCAGCGATGCCGGTGCCGGCATGTCCTCGGCCAGTAAACATTCTGCGGGCTGCAGTCGCTCCAGTTCCCCCTCCAGTAAATACCGGTTTTCGAATTCCTGGACAATAAATCCCCCCGTGCTGAGATCCATACTGGCCAGTGCGCTCTGCTCATCAACCTGGTAGCAGCACACCAGCAGGTTTTCCTGGCTTGAAGACAGTAGCGACTCATCGGTAACCGTGCCGGGCGTCACCACCCGTACCACTTTTCGTTCAACGGGCCCCTTTGAAGTGGCCGGATCACCAATCTGTTCGCATATTGCGACCGACTCCCCCTTGCGGATCAGTCTCGCCAGGTAATTTTCGGCTGCGTGGTAGGGCACCCCCGCCATCGGGATTGACTGGCCAGCGGATTTGCCGCGTTGGGTTAAAGTGATATCCAGAAGTTTTGCTGCCTTGCGGGCATCTTCATAGAACAGCTCATAAAAATCTCCCATGCGATAAAACAGCAGGGTGTCAGGGTGTTCCTGCTTGATTTTCAGGTACTGCGCCATGACAGGCGTGTGCTGGGTCGGGCTTTTTGTAGTGATTTTGGGCACGGCGCGTAGTTTAACGGATCAACACCGGCAATAAAGACGAATATCGGTTGATAAACATCGCCCGGCTCATTAGAATGCGCGACCTCTGATGCGGGGTGGAGCAGCTTGGCAGCTCGTCGGGCTCATAACCCGAAGGTCGTAGGTTCAAATCCTACCCCCGCTACCAATTTTTTGTAGCTATTACAGTACCTTACGGTTGTTGTTCGTTTTTGGCAATTCGTTCAACCAATCGCCAATCACACTGTGGTCACAGTGCGTTGGTAAGTAAGGTGAAAAAATGGCATCAATACGTCAATTGCCGTCCGGCAAATACTAGGTGCAGGTCCGTTTAAAGGGCCTCAAACCCATCACTCAATTCTTGATAGTCTGCAGGCATGTCGTTACGGGTTCGATTAAATAGTTACAGAGCGTTTATTATTCCTGTACTCACTCTGTCGGTAATAAAGCTGCAGTAAATTAAAAATGTGGTTTCTCTGCTGAATAGTAACAGTTTGTTTGTGACTACCAAGTTTGGTAGTCACAGTTGTTAATCTATTTGCCTATAGCTGTATGGTACTACTATATCCGGTAGTTTATTTATCACATACGTCTGCAAGGAATAATGACGTCATTGGCGACTCAGATAAAAAGCCTATTGCGTTATTTCGGCAACAGCTGAACTGTTGGGGATAACCCAGAGTAGCTGATTATTAATATAACGTGGCATGCGGCTAATTGTCTGAATAGCATCATGCTGGGTCGTAAACTTACCACCATAAATCAGATGGTAACGCTGTTCCTGATCAATGTAATAGGCCAGCTCATCCGGGAAATAGCGGTTATAACGCTGAGCAATATCATACATATCTTGTTTGTCAGCTACAGTAGCGACGTGTATAGAGTAAGACTCAGGCTGCAACTGCTGTAACCAGTGTGAGCCATGAATGGTGTTATCGATGCCGAAACTACGCAGGGGTGCGAGATATTGCACGCGTCCGTCCAGACTTTCGACCTGGTCATTCATGCCCAGTATCTGTCCTTCCATGTGAACGACATTCTGCTGTAGATTGGCAACTTCCTGCTGCAGGCGCTCTTTTGCAGCCTGTTGATTTATGAGCTGCCCCTGTAATAAGACCACATCCTGGGACATGGCCATGTCTTGCGTTGACTGCATCATCAAATCCTGTTCGCGCTGCTGTTGATGGATGTAATACACCGTCACAATAGCGAGGATTATGAGCAGGCTGATAACGCTCATAATATTGAAATGCATTTTCTCCGTGCGAGACAAGGCCAGTAATGAATTACTCAATATTGTTGTACGATCCATGAGTGAATTGATAAATCCTTCTTGCCTGGTGTTCTGCTCGGCCAGTTGCTGGGTATGTGCTTTCAGTGCTTCAACATCTGCTCCCAATTTGCCGGTTATGACATTGAGCTCTTCACTTGTCTCCTGCAATCTTGCACTATCATTGACTAACTGTGCACTGGTAGCTTCCAGTGCCGTAGCGCGATTAGCTAAAGCCGCATCCGCATTCTGCATTAGCAGCATCTTTGCCTTCTGGTTGCTAAGACCTTCGCTAATGCTGTCGATCCTGTTATTCAACTCGTCATCACGCTGTTCAGAAGCATGAGCGACAGTCTTAAGCTCGCTGACGATCCGTTGCTCAAGTTCAGTCAGGGCTTTACTATTCTCGTTGATACTTTTAGTGAGTCTGCTGCTCAGTTCGGATGCCTTTAGCGACAGCTTTTCCGCGCGCGCAACTATGTCCTCATGATTTAACCGAAAGGTGTCATTGACTTCAGACTGGGTTTCAACAGCATTATCCAGTGCAGCAGCAGCTTCCTGTTCATACGCCCGAATATTTATATTGACTTGTTCCAGCTCGGTATTCAGCCTGCCGGACTCGGTGCTGAGTTGCTGCAGGGAAGCCTCAATGATGCCGAGTTGCTTATATGTGGTAGTGAATCTCTCGGTAATATCGGCATCAGAGTCGGTCAAACGCTCGACATCGGATTGAATCTGTTGATTGGTAGTGGTGAGTTTCTCATCAAGTACCTCGATAGATTCTTCCAGCATGGACATTTGCTGATTAATCTCCAGCACTCTGTGTTCACGCTGGTCGTTTCTGGTCTTTGGATCAGATTTGATTTGGAGGACCGTATCATCGGTCACTGGTTTGTTTGCTGTCTGGGCCATGGGATAGTCCTGGTGAATAGCTGGTGTGAATTATTAGAAGATTAGCAAATACTAATATGTATAGCAAGCAATATTTCCATACAGTCGTTTAGAGCGCAAAAGCAGGCGGGTACCGCGCGGGCCACCGATACATAAATGCTGACCGGATATATTATGTGCAAACTAGCCTTGTTCATAAAATTCACGGCGGCTATTTCTGGCCAGTAATATGCAGGTCGACAGATTGTGATTAGCTGTTAGATTGATGGTAAATCATGGCTTTAGGAGTCGGATGCGAAATCAACAGTTAAGCCAGTACAACATGCCCTACATGACGAATGAGAGTATCCCAAATCAGGCCCTTCACCTGGAGGATATTCTATGTCTGGGTGAATCTTCGGGTGAAATTGTCAGTTTCCGACAACTTTCGATGGCTATAGCTTTGTGGGCTCCTTTGTTCGATGCGCCGAAATAGCGTCCTCGCGGCAGCATGAATCCCTGTCAAATCTGAGAGCTTCTTAATTTTACGAGTATCGTAGATGCAGGCATGCCGGTTTCAATCCGGATGAGGACGGAATGGCGTATCTCCATGATCTCCTGCAGAAATATCAGGGAACGCGTTGTGAGGAGCGATCTGGGTTAGATGAGCCAGTAAAGTGTCATGCCGCCGTCTATGGCAAATGAGATGAGCAGCAGGAGGAAGATCAGGGTGATCTGGGCCTGCTGGTAGGTCATCGTCAAGGCATTGGCATCCAGCCGATCGCTCAAAGCGCCAATCTGGCTGCCAAGTTGTGCAGTGGTTTCTGATAATTTTGAATTCAGGTCCTTGGCCAGTTCTTTAAGTTCCAGAGCCAGCTTTTGGGTGTGGTATGCCGCAGGTATTGCTGCACCAACGGCCACACTGGCGGTTTTAGCACCTAAATTGCGAAAAAACTTTCTACGATCTTGGTCCATATGTTCACCACGGATGTACTGATCCATTTGCAGTATATATGAATATACCATAGCGATTTAAAGGCGAATATTGAAATAAATGTGTTCTGGTTTTGATGGGATTTTGGCGGGTTGTGAAGAGTGTGATGCCAGTGTGGCCAGGGTTTTCTCATTTATTACATATACTTAACGAAGTTCCCATGTCCGTGAGCGCAAAATTCCGATATGGCATTTTTGTGCCCTGAAAGCCGCAGTATTACCGGATCGACGCTAATCCGGGCAGCACCCAGGCCCGCCCCAAGGACCTGAAATCTGTTACTCAAACCTTCTCAAACAAGCGCAAAGCAGGTTGCAATTGGCTCGCTTGAGGTTCTGAGGATGGTATTCGCCCCGTAGAATCAGAATCCATGCCTCCCAGTGGCGATGCACGCTTAGTACGAGTAATTCTACTTCTATGTGATTTCGTGTTCTCATGCTGTGCTATTGTCACTGGACATTACAGGACATCGACCATAAATTTGATTATTTATGAAATGTTCCTAAACACAGTATCTCTTTACTATTAAATAACGTGTTG
>JBFFRZ010000160.1:0-6463 GCA_041572715.1 Gammaproteobacteria bacterium | reverse complement strand
GTAATCAGGTCCATCATAAAGGCTTTCAGTGCGACTACATCCACTGCACCAATAAAACTCATGATCATGCCAGTACCAGTAATAATAATCAGCAGCAGCAACATGAGATAGTCTGAGGGTGCCGATATATAGCGCACCCGGTCAACAAAAATCCTGCGGCCCAGCAAGCCAAGCAGGCCAAACAAAATCATGAAGCTGGCATATTGGCCCGCGAACTGCACGAGCCAGTTATTGATCAATGGCCAGAGAAAAAAGTCCGCGCTCATCACGTAACGCAAATGGCGCACGAAGGCCAGTGCAAGGCCAACATGAAACATCCAGCCAAACATCCATGTCCACTTGGTTGAACGAAACAGACTTTCGAAAAGTATGACCTCGCGAGCCATGCGAAATACCACACCAGACTGGGTTGTTGGTGCTGGCATGGTTGGAATTTTCAGTGGTGCCGGAGTATTCCAGTACTGACGTATCTTCAATGCAACGCCGCCAATAAGCACACCCAGCGATACATAAAACAATGTGGCGAATAAAAACGTCAAGGCATTACCCTCAAAACATTAAAGAGACAAATTTTAGAGCGGCAGCCGACGACGATAGCGCCATCGGCTGCGCATAAAGTGCGTTAGCTATTAAACGCAGCCTGTCGGCTTGGGCAGACCAGCGTAACGGCACGCCTGCTTACCGGGACCATAAGGAAACAGTTCGTACAGGTACTTACTATTACCTTTATCCTTGCCCAGTTTTTTACCAACTGCCTTGGTCAGAACACGTACGGCCGGAGCGATCTGATACTCTTCGTAGTACTCTCTCAGGAAGTTAATGATATCCCAATGATCAGCAGTCAGTTCCAGATCGTCTTCTTTGGACATAACCTCAGCTACACCCGGCTCCCAGTCGTTCAGATTCGAAAGGTAACCCTCTTCATCCACTTCTAATGACTTACCGTTTACTTCGATAGGCATTTCAATTCTCCTGTAATATAAATTGGTACTTGATACTTTGGCTTATAGCCACGATTGCGTTGAATCCTTGGCCTCGACCAGATCAACAAATCCTGCGTAATCAACAACACTAATTCCATCGATGAGTTTGTCTTCAGCGATACCACGTGCTGCCAGATCAGATCCCATAACTGCAACATCAAGACCTTCAAGATTGACAGAAGCTGAACCGCCTTTCATCGCTGCATAAACACCGTCTTCGATCAGCAATAAAGTATCGCCATCCTTGCAGTAACCTGTAGCAGTATTCAGGCTGTTTTTCTCGTAAGGAGATTTATTGACAATATGTAATAGTGACATCCGACTCTCCCTAGAAATTGAACATGACATCCTGCCCGGACATCACATCAGCTAACTCGGCACGTGAAACCAGGCGAATTGAATCCTTCTCTGCCCAGTCCTCATCTTCGTCTTCCCAGACCAGATGTTGCAGATCATCAAGTGTCAGGCCACGTTCATCCAGGGATTCTTTCTCTACGTAGATCTTGGTTACTTCATAATCACCCAGGGCAGAATAGGTGGCAGAAAAGTTTTTCATGCCAGCACCTTCAGTGTTCTGACCCTTGGCCAGCTGGTAGACACCATCATCAATGAACGCAAGACTTACATCCTGATCAAATGCTGCGCCGATCAGTACCACTTCCAGTGACTCCCACGCATAGATCGTTCCATAAGGCGCACGGCGGTTCACATACATCAGTTTTTTAACTTCTTCAGCCATGATCGCCCCCTAATCACCAAATACGACGACACGGTCACTTTGCACCGCACCTTCAATCAATTGCCCCAGGCCAGAAATACGGAATCCGTCGGCTATATTGGTGGCATCCTTGCCGTTACGCTCGGCTTCACCGTCATCAACAATACCCCTGCGCTGGGCGGCAGCAACACAAATCACGAGATCCAGATCGTGCTCCTTGGCAAGCTCAGACCAGCGGTTTACAACATTGCGGTCATCCTGTGGGGGCGTAGTTAACCTGGTGCCATTATTGACACCGTCATGGTAGAAAAAGACACGAAAAATCTCGTGTCCCTTCTCCAGTGCCGCCTTGGTAAAGAAATAGGCGGAGTCAGACGCCTGGTGCTGATACGGTCCTTCGTTTACCTGTACTGTTAACTTCATTGTCAACGAGCCCCAAGCTAGAAACGGATGTGCGTGGAGGCATTCAGGCTCTGACGAGCGCCACGCCAGTTATCAATATGAAACTTGGTGAACGGCAGATCAGTCAGTTCGAAGAAACGCGGCCAACCGATACGCTCCACCCAGTCACTGATACGCTCCCAGTCACGCGCGTCTTCTTTGTAGACACTCAGAATCTTTTTCACGATTGCCGTAGCTTCCGGCCAGCGCGGTGGGTTGTTCGGGATACCCGCAGCAACCAGTTTCTGGAACGTAGGCTTGGAGCGGGCATTTGAGTGGTTACCACCTACCCATACAGCCAGCTTCGTGTGTTCTGCATCATTGATCTGCATTGGAGGACATGGAGGGAAGCATGCGCCACAGCAGATACATTTCTTCTCGTCAACTTCGAGTGAAGGCTTGCCATTGACCATTGCAGGACGAATAGCTGCTACCGGGCAACGTGCAACTACCGATGGGCGCTCACAAACATTGGATACGAGATCGTGGTTGATTTTTGGCGGCTTGGTGTGCTGAACGTTGATAGCGATATCACCCTGGCCGCCGCAGTTAATCTGGCAACATGAAGTGGTGATATGAACACGGTTAGGCATGTCCTCGCGCTTAAACTCAGTAATAAGTTCGTCCATCATGGACTTCACAACGCCTGAAGCATCAGTGCCCGGGATATCACAGTGCAACCAGCCCTGGGTGTGCGAAAGCGTGGTGACAGAAGGACCGGTACCACCAACGACAAATCCGGCGTCTTCCATTGCCTGAATCAGCGGTTCGACCTTGGCTTCATCAGTTACTGTCACTTCAATGTTGGAACGAATGGTAAAACGGACATAGCCGTCAGCCTTTTCGTCAATGATGTCCATGAGTGTGCGGAGTGAGAATATGTCCAGAATACGTTGCGTACCAACGCGAACCGTCCAGACCTCATCGCCAGTTTTGGAAACATGATGCAGAACGCCGGGACGCGGACGATCATGGTAATCCCACATGCCATAGTTCTTGCGCAACGTTGGGTGCATGTATTGCCAGCCATCTGGACAACCAGACTCAATCGGCATACGTGGTTTTTGTTTCTCAGCCATTTTTCACTCCGAAAATTCAGATAATACTTTCTACTGATTCCGGCCTGTAAAGGCCGGAATCATCAAACAAACAGAAACGGTTCAGGTGTTGTGAAGCCTAGGCAGACTTCTCTTCAGCCTTGCGCTGGAACCACTTTTCAGCTTCCTCATCCCAGGTATCCATGCGGACATAGCTGGATTGACGAGGATAGTTGACCATGTTTGGATCAACCTCGATACCAACACCTTCCAGGAAGTTGACCAGGCCAATTCGCTCGATCATCTCACCGGTGCGCTCGTGCTCGAGTGCGTTTTCAGCGAAGAAATCGATGGTCTCTTCAGCAATCTCTACCAGGCGCTCGTAATCTTCCTCGGTTTCCAGCTTCATGAAAGGAATGACAACGGTACCCATCAGGTCACCGATCTTCAGTGTACGCTTACCACCGATCAGCAGGGTAATACCCTTGTCGTCACCGACAGAAAGCGCCTTGGTCATAACATTGATGCAGTGCATACACTTCACGCAGTTGCGGTTATCAACCACGATCTCATCACTGTCAGTCAGGCTAATCGCATTGGTTGGGCAACGTGAAATCACGTTATCAATGACATACTGACGTCCTTTAGCCTCGACGAAAGCCTTTACTTCTTCAGGCTTGACCTTGATGTCATCACGCCAGGTGCCGATAATAGCAAAGTCTGCACGTTCGATGGCGTTCTGGCAGTCATTAGGACATCCGGAAACCTTGAACTTGAATTTGTATGGCAGCGCAGGACGATGTACATCGTCAGTAAAATTATTTACCAGCAGGCGATGAATCTTCATCTCGTTGGCGCAGGATTGCTCACAACGGGCAGCGCCTACACAGGACATTGCGGTACGAACACAGGGGCCTGCACCACCCAGGTCCCAGCCATAGGAATTGATTTCATCGAAGAAATGCTGGGTGCCTGCAGTTGTCGTTCCGATGAACATGATGTTACCAGTCTGCCCGTGGAAGGTTTGCAGACCAGAACCATATTTTTCCCAGCTATCGCCCAACTGGCGCAGCATATCGGTCGTGTAGTAGTTTGCGGGTGGCGGCTGAACACGCAGCGTATGGAATTCCCTTGATTTAGGAAATGCGTCGCCTACCTCTGAGAAGCGCGGGATGATACCGCCGCCGTATCCGAAAACGCTCACTGTTCCACCTTTCCAGTAACCGAGACGGGTGTTGTAAGAGTGTTCCAGCTGACCCAGCAGATCGTTCGTTACTTCGTTGATGCGCTGATCAGGATGCTGGTCACGCAGACGCTTGATACCGGAAATAAAACTTGGCCAAGGTCCTTCCTCCAGCTGATCCAGCATTGGAGTCTTACGGGGCTCTATCGCCATGATGCTTCTCCTAACGTTTTTGTATTTACCTGTTTATATTGGCCCTGCCTGAAAGCGGCCACACCTCTTCGCAAAAGTTAGACTTATGCGAACATCTGCGCATCTTATCCGAGAATCAACGATTGTTAATCCTCACCAATGGGGGGGAGGGGTAAATCGCTCTATCCCGTAAGAGATACGCCCTTGAAGTCTAGTGTTCAAGGTCTAATCAAGGCACTATATATGCACCTGAAACACTACGCTGAACACATCAGCACTTCATACCACACTTCTGAAATGCGGGCGGCACATTAGACCCAGTTTGTCTATTCGTCAACCTGATTAAAAGAAAGGTTTTATACCCGTATAACCCTGACTGAAAACATCACCATGGATACCGATAGCCCCTTTCTTCCCGCCAATGAATCTGCCTACCGGCAGTGGCGTAAAAAAAAGCTGATGTTAAGGGAAGAAAACAATCTGCAAATGATCGAAATCAAGAATCCGGACAGTTTGAGCCCGGATGAATATGGCAAGCTGTCATCGCAGATAGCTGTTTTCAACCTCGCGTTGTTCAGATTGGCGGGAAACCCCGGGATTTCCAATGAAACCCTGAAATCCCTGGGCTCCCGAACAGGTCTGCGAAGGCTGGACGGCAACCTTTATGCCAACGACAGCGATATCTCCGAACTGCGAGTAATCGACAAAGGCCGACGTGGCGAATACATCCCCTACACCAATCGCCCCCTGGGCTGGCATACCGATGGCTACTACAATTCGCCGGAAAAGACCATTCGTACATTCATCCTATACTGTGTGAGCGATGCCGAATCCGGTGGTGAAAACCAGCTGCTTGATCCTGAACTGGCCTATATCCATCTACGCGACCATGACACTGCGCTGATTGAGGCAATGATGCATCCAGCTGCCTTCACTATTCCCAAAACCGTAGAGGCGGGCGGCTATGTTCGCCCCGCTGAGAGCAACCCGGTTTTCCAGATCGACCCTGAAAATGGCGCCCTCCTTATGCGGTATACCCAACGCAAAACCCACATCCAATGGCGCGAGGATGACATGACCCGGCAAGCCCTCTCTCTCTTGGGGGACTTGCTCAGCAGTGACTCAGACCATATTCTGAATATGCGACTCAAGCCCGGTGAAGGCTTGATATGCAATAATGTACTGCATAACCGCAGTGGCTTTTCTGATAGCCAGGCGCACAGCCGCATCATGCTGCGCGCCCGCTACTACGATCGATTCAAAGAGTATACGCATGCTTAATCTGAGCGAAGTCATCATGCAGCATCACGAACTGGAAAGCTTCCAGGAACTGGTAGAAGTGATCAAGCAGCGCGCCCTCGACGGCGAGCTGCATTTTCGCATCGAGGTAAAACCACCCTACCCGGACACCCCTGATGACTGGGAAGACCAGCTGGAAATGGCTTTTTATGAGCCCAACCGAGTATGAACTATGAGTAGTAGAGAACTGAATACCAATTTGCCGGACGCCCTGATTACCCAGGATGCACTCACCGCGACTGAAACGGCCACTGTTAGCGCGTTTTAGCGCCGCGAGTTTGGCCGGGCAGCTCAGGCAGTTGTTATCGTTCATCGCGCCGGTCAGTACCGGCGCTGGGATAGCGGCGGCGTTGCACACTCGATACGGGGGAGAGCGGACCCGCAGAAGTAATGTCTAGTAGCCTCGGCAATGTCTTTATAAGCTAGCGACTCCATTGTGATGAGGAGTCCACGCTTGATGAATGAATCCGCCCCTTTCTCACGCAGCGCCCGCTGGGCGGAGCTGCGCTTTGCCATTGTCGGGCCGTTATTGGCCGCGCCACCGGCGCACGGCCAACTCGGCGCGGCGCTGGTCGAACTGGCCGCCAAAAGCTGGCGTCATCCGATTAGC
>JBFFRZ010000159.1:0-6473 GCA_041572715.1 Gammaproteobacteria bacterium | reverse complement strand
GTGCACCAGGGTGACGGACGCCTTGTCATTATCAATGGCGTACTGGATAGCTTTGCGCACCAGTCTCTTTGTGCCCTCGCTGGATACGGGTTTTACGCCGATCCCCGACGTTTCGGGAAAACGAATCTTGGTCACACCCATTTCGTTCTGCAGGAAATCGATGACCTTGATCGCTTCGGGCGTTCCCTGCGCCCATTCCACACCCGCATAGATATCCTCGGAGTTCTCCCTGAAAATGCACATATCAGTCTTCTCGGGATGCCTGAGCGGGCTTGGTGTGCCTGAGAAGTATCGTACCGGACGCTGACAGACATACAGATCGAGCACCTGCCGCAAGGTTACGTTCAGTGAACGGATGCCTCCTCCTACCGGCGTCGTCAACGGTCCCTTGATAGACACAACAAACTCCTTGACCGCATCAAAGGTTTCATCCGGCAGCCAGGTATCACCGCCATAGAGCCGGTTCGCCTTTTCTCCGGCGAAAATTTCCATCCAGATGATCTTGCGCTTGCCCTCGTATGCCATGGCAACCGCGGCATCCACCACATTCTTCATGACCGGGGTTACATCCACTCCGATACCATCACCCTCGATGAACGGAATGATCGGATTATCCGGAACATTCAGACTGTTATCACTGTTGACGGTAATTTTCTCGCCATCTGCTGGCACCTGGATTTTGTCATAAGACATAAGGACTTCCCTTTAAGATATGTATCGGTATTGAATTGACGCCCATTCTACCAAAACAGCTGAGCGTTATTGCATATATAATGCCCGGCCACAGCATAACTTTTCAGATGATTCATGAGATGGAGCCCGCACGTAACCGTCGCCGCGATCATAGAACGACGGGGTAAGTATCTGTTTGTCCATGAAAATACAACCCATGGGCCGGTGCTGAATCAGCCGGCGGGCCATCTCGAAGACACAGAGAGCCTGCAGGACGCCATCAGGCGAGAGGTGATGGAAGAGACCGGTTACCAGTTTAACCCGCAATCCCTGGTGGGCATTTACCAGTACCGGGCACCTGACGGGCATGCAACCTATTTGCGGTTTGCCTATGCCGGCGATGTCGCCGAACCCGGAGATGGTCATGAACTGGACCCCATTATCATCGAAACTTTATGGCTAAGTCGTGCAGAGTTAGAGTCAAACACAATTAATCTGCGAAGCCCGCTCGTCATACAGACACTCGACGACTATGAATCCGGCCAACGGTATCCGCTTGATATCATCGAGCAACTCGTATGAGGCTGCCGATTTTTCTGCTTTTACTGGCTGGTAGCCAGGAGGGCATCGCCGCCGAAGTGCTGAATGTGTGCATAGACTATCATTGTGAACAGCAGCAGCCGGTGACTATAGAAGGTCAGGACCGTCAACTGCTGCTGCAACCATTCAGTCAACCTGCCAGCAATGCGGCTGATGAGAGAAACAGAATCCGGCAAACCATTGCGCTGTTTGAACAGGTTATTGGCAGCAGAACGCCAACCTTTAAAGACCTGCCGAAAAATTCCGGCGAAGACGTGCCGGGACAACTTGACTGCATTGCCGAATCCACCAATACCCTGACTTACCTAAATTGGCTTGAGCATAAAGGCAGGATCAAATGGCACAGTGCAGGATCAAGGATTAAACGTGCCCCAGGATTTTTCGATGTCCACTGGGCTGTCGAGATAACCGAGCTGGAGTCAGGGAATCGTTACATCATCGATAGCTGGTATGGTGGAAACGGAGATCTTCCAGCTGTTCAGACGCTGGATGACTGGCTGAATAAAATACCCCCAGGCAACTGATATGGTCAAAACTGAGCCCATACATGGACGGATTATCGTCGGCCTTTCCGGCGGCGTCGATTCTGCTGTTGCCGCAATGCTGCTCAAACGCAAGGGATATGATGTGCATGCACTGTTCATGAAAAACTGGGAAGAAGATGATGATGCTGAATATTGCGCGGCTGAAGAAGACCTTGCAGCAGCGCGAAAGGTAGCGGACAAACTGGAAATACCACTCGATACTGTCAACTTTTCCAGTGAATACTGGGACCGGGTGTTCGAAAATTTTCTGCACACCCTGAAGGCCGGCAGGACACCCAATCCCGATATTCTTTGCAACAGGGAAATCAAGTTCCAGGCTTTCCTGGACTATGCGCTTGATAAAGGCGCCGAGAAAATAGCGACCGGCCACTATGCCTGCTCGCAAAGATTTCCTTCTTCGATCGAGTTGCGCAGAGCCGCAGACCGCGACAAGGACCAGACCTACTTCCTGCACCAGGTAGCCCCGGCTGCATTAATGAAAACGCTGTTTCCACTCTGCCGATACAGAAAATCGGAGGTGCGGCAGATGGCAAGGGATGCGGGCCTGGAGAACCATGACCGCAAGGACAGTACCGGGATATGTTTTATCGGGGAACGGCGCTTTAATGATTTCATCGAACAGTACATACCCAATAAACCCGGCCCGATCCTGAGCCTTGAGGGCGAAATCATCGGTGAACACAATGGTCTCATGTTTCATACCATCGGGCAGCGCAAGGGTCTGGGCATCGGCGGACTGAGAAATGCCTCCGAAGAACCCTGGTTCGTCGTCGACAAAAGACTGGCAGACAATACGCTGATCGTAGCTCAGGGGCATGACAATCCTGCCTTGTATTCCAACGGTCTGCTCGCTTCGGATGTGCACTGGATTTCGAGACCTTCGTCCAACAAGGAATTTCGCTGTACGGCTCGTACCCGACATCGACAGAAAGACCAGCCCTGTAATGTCATGCTCGATGCAAAACACGGATGCAAAGTCATATTTGATGAGCCGATGTGGGCCGTTGCGCCCGGTCAGTACGTTGTTTTTTACAACGATGAAGTCTGTCTCGGCGGCGGGGTAATCGACCAGTCATTATAGGTCTATGGCAATCAGTTCATTAAAATCACGCTACATCATATCGGCCGCACTGTTGATCATACTCATCGTGGTCGTACTGTTATGGGCCTCGACCAATGTGAGGCAAAGCAGTGACCAGAGCCTGGATAACGTCAGTAATCGTCGGCTGATCCAGCTGTCCAGCGCCCACATCAGAGACAATATCTGGCAGACAGATTTTTATATTAATGCCTACTTGCTGACCCCGTCCGCAGATAACCGGCAGCGCATGTTATCCAGCCTTGCAGAACTTGAACGCAACATAGCCACCCTGGGAAATAATCACTGGAGCAGCAAAGGCGGCAGAGAAAACCTGATACGCAAACTTGATGAAAACGTCGAACTGATGCGGGGCATCATTATCTCGCTGATTGATATTCGTGAAAACCAGGAAAAAAGATTTCCTTCACTCTCAATCATTCATAACCAGCTTTATCCGGCCAATCTCGAATTTCTCACATTAAGTTCCCTCATACTTGAGGAAATACCGATAGCCCAGATGTCTGCAAGCGATGCCGAATTTTATCGCCTGATCTCCGACACACAGCATGTCTGGCAGCGCATGATCTCCTCCTTCCGTCTGTTCGTGGCATACCGCTCTGAAACCATCAGTAACCCGCAGGAAGGCATGAACAAGGAACTGAACGATATAAAAACCCTGCATGATGGTGTGATGAGCAATCTGCAGCAACTCAAAATGCCAAAGCGGCCTGACCTGCCGGGACTGCAGGATAATGAAACTATCGACAAAATGATCAGGATAGCCGAAGACTGGTACCGTAATTTTGAGTCGGTCAGCCAGATACATATCTCAGGCGCATGGCGCAAGGATGACGCCATCATACGTGAACGCCTGCATCCGTTATCCCAGGAAATAAGGCAGTTGCTATACAAGCTTGATGACGAAATCGATGAATCCATCAAGGCTGACGTGCAATCACTGACGGCCCTCGCCGGTTCCATCATCGGGCAGATCTGGCTACTTGGCGGGATCATCCTGGTATTCATTATTACCGGATATTTCTATATCAGAAACCGTGTGCTTGAACCCATCTCTGACGTTGCTAACGGCCTGCTGATAAAAACTACACGCCATGATATCCAGCAGCTGCCAGTCAGTAATACTCGAGAGGTCAATGCACTGGTTACGGCCTTTAACCAGTTATCCGAATCACTGGCAAAGGCCGAAGCCGTGGTACGCCATACCGACAAAATGTCTATTGTCGGTGAACTTGCCTCTGGCGTTGCGCATGAAATCAACAATCCACTGAACAACATGGCAAGACTGACCGAATTCATCGAAGAGGAAGTAACCTCGGCACATGGTGATGAAAGAATCAGGGACGATTTCAGAATACTGCATCACGAAATGGACCGTTGTGCAGCAATCGTAAAAAACCTGCTTGATTTTGGTAAACCCGGGGCACCCCAGGTCAGCAGTATCGATCTGAATTCAATCATTCATGAAAGTATCAAACTGCTCAAACACCAGGCACAGGATAAAGGCCTGGTGATTAATCAGGATATCGGAGAGAACCTGCCCAGGGTAAACGCTGACCCGTCACAAATACACCAGGTCATTGTCAACCTGCTGCTTAATGCAATTCATTTCAGCCCCGAGCATGAAGCCATCACAATCACCCTGGATGTTAATGACGACCAACTACAGTTAATTTGCCGGATCATTGATCATGGCCCCGGCGCAGACCAGCACGAGATAGAACGTTTTTTTGAACCCTTCTATACTACGCGCAAGGGCCAGGAAGGCAGTGGTCTTGGACTCTCGGTCTGTTACAGCATAATTCAACACCATAACGGTCAGATTGGAGCACACGCAGGTGAACACGACGGGCTCATAGTCTGGTTTACCCTGCCGATATCTAGCAGCGAAGAAGAATGAGTAGACTCGTATACTTTGTCGACGACGATATAGTAGCCAACCAGCTGTTCAAGCGCGCCTGCAGTAAAATCGACATGGACTGCGAAGTTTTCGATGATGCCCGACTATGTCTGCAGCAAATCGATAAACATCAGCCCGGCATTGTTCTGACTGACCTCAATATGCCGCATATGGATGGTTTTCAGCTGATCGAGTCAATTAACAGCCGGTGGCCATCCGTGCCTGTCATCGCAGTGACCGGGCAAAGCAGCGTGGAAAGAGCGGTAAAGGCCATGCGGGCTGGTGCCTGCGACTTCATCAGAAAGCCTTATGAACTGGAGGACCTGAAAGCCACTATTGAGCGCAACCTGCAGTATGCAGATTTGACAGAACGATCTGTTGCATCGTTAAGCGACGACTATGGGATGATCGGTGAGTCACCGGAAATACTTCGTATTTTCAAAATGATAGACAAACTCAGCATGGTTGACTGCCCGGTAGTGATTTCCGGGGAATCGGGTAGCGGCAAGGAACTGGCCGCCCGCGCAATTCATGACAATGGCAAGCGCAGGGACGAACCATTTATCGCGATAGACTGTGGCTCCCTGCCAGATACGTTACTTGAAAGCGAACTGTTCGGTCATGTAAAAGGCGCATTCACCGGCGCAACCGAAGACAGGACCGGTCTGCTTGTAGCAGCAGCTGGCGGGACAATATTTCTGGATGAAATCGGTAACATATCAAACGCAATGCAATCCAAATTGTTGCGGGTATTCCAGGAATGCATCGTCACCCCGGTTGGCAGCAATCAAACCATATCGATTAATGCGAGGCTGATATGTGCATCGAACAGAGACCTGGCCGAAATGGTTGAAGCGGGAGAATTCAGACATGATCTGTATCATCGAATCAATGTGATCACGCTGCCTGTCCCCAGCCTGTCCCAGCGACAGCAGGATATTCCCATGCTGGTGGAGCACTTCATACAACAGTTCAGCAAAAAGTATGATTTGCCGGCCCGACGCTTTTCGACAGCACATATGGAAAAACTCATTCGGCAGCCCTGGAAAGGAAATATCAGGGAACTGAGAAACTATGTGGAAAGATGCATTATCCTGTCTGAAGGCGAGACACTTGACGATGTCCCCCTGCCAGAGACCGGCAATCTGCAATGTGATGAACTTAGTGGCCAGTTTATCAGCCTTGAAGAGCTCGAGCGCACACACATCAAGCGCGTATTAAAAAGCGTGAATGGCAATCAGAACAAGGCGGCAAAAATCCTCGGAATCAGTCGAACTACGCTCTGGCGCAAGCTCAATACGCCTAACTGAATTCATCAGCTGTTTCAGCAGTGTTTCACTTTGAAACACTGCTGTTTCATTAGTTAACAATTCTACTGACCCTGTGATTGCAGCATTACTCGCTGCCAGGTTTTTCACACCGAATTTCAATGAGTTATAGATCTCAACAATAATGGCACATTAACTGCATACTCAACAGGGAAGCTAGATTTATCATCTAACTTTTTTCTAGGATTGTCCCAAGTAAGGACTTTGCTGGCCGAGATATATCGCTCCTTTTTATATCCCGGCCAGCTCTTTTCCTTTCAAAACATCCCTGCAACGCTTGATATAATCTGCGGATGCAGACGAACGGGAACTTCACCTCGCAACAATAC
>JBFFRZ010000158.1:0-6537 GCA_041572715.1 Gammaproteobacteria bacterium | reverse complement strand
GGCTGCTTGACCACATACAGGTGTTTTTCTCCGAGAAGTTTAAGTTCTTCAGCCTTGACCATGGCTTCTTCGCGGCTTGCATACGGCGGGATAAATACCCAGTATCCGATTTGTTCTTTCTTTTCGCTGGCTCGCTTTTCAATCGGACGTCCGGATTGAATGAGTACCTCGGCAGCCCGGGACACATCTTCGCTATTCATAAATGGGCCCAGTGTGTAACAGGAACGTTGAGGAATATTCACCTGATGAGTTTCAGAAGCTCCCCCAGGCACAATGACATTCGGTATCGGTACGATCTTTGACTCCTCCGGTAACTCCGATAGCAGAACCAACTGGGGGTAGCCAGCCTGAAGACTTACCGGGGAGGCGTTCAGCGGCTGTTGGTGGAAGGTATACCACAGGTAAACAAGGCCATTAACCAGCACCAGGAATAAAAACAGTAGCCGCATCAGTAATTAGGGTCCTCATCTGCGGTAAGCATGCCCTGAAATACAATCATGGGCTCATGTGTGCTATCGCAGCCGAGCAATGGCTGAATCAGATCAACATCCCCACCACTAAGATACAGCGGCAAATCAATACCCAGCTCTGTTTCAATGTCCTGCCGGACCCGTTCGATCAATGTGACCAGCGCATACAGGGTACCCGCAGCAACTGCGCTGGCGGTGTCACGGGCCAATAATGAAGGAGTATCCACTTGTTCAATCTCTTCATCAGCAAGTATGCCATCTGCCTGATTGATGAGAGAATCCTGCATCAGTTCCATGCCCGGTACAATCATCCCGCCCAGGTGCTCACCACGGTCATCCAGCACGTCAATAGTAACTGCCGTGCCACAATCGACAATGCACGCTGCTTCCTGTCTGATGGTCCATGCCCCGATCAGCGACAACCAGCGATCAACGCCCAGTTTTTCCGGGTGTGTGTATGCGTTTGTAATACCACAGCCCGCTGCCTTGCTGGTGAAAAACTTCGGCGTCAGATCCCACTCAGCAAAACAGTCAATCAATAACTGCCTGATATCTTCACCCGCAACGTTACTGATCAATATATCATCAGTATCAGGACCGCTGCCCTTGAACAGGTCTGCGCCCTGCTCCTCGAGATCTTCATATTCAGCACTCTCATAGTCCAGCGGCAGATCCTCGCCGTCGTACCAGCACCACTTAACACGCGTGTTACCCGCGTCAATAAGCAACTTCATCATGACAGCCTCAACGTTACATCACCCGAAGCAAAACTTTGCAAGCCGGTATCAGTTTCCAGTTCCAGTGCGCCCATATCATTTACTCCGCGTGCCTTGCCGGTGACTACCCGGTCACCACTAATCAGCCTGACTTCACGATCCGTTACCATGTCCAGTTTATGCCATGCTTCTCGAAACGCACAGAAACCCCGAGACGAAAAGTCATGGCAACAGCTGTATAATGCATCAATAATCATTGCCGCTATCTGATTACGGTCAAATGACAGGGGTAAACCTGCATCCCTCAGATCAGCCACATCCTGATCGATTGATTGGTGATGTTCCTGCGGCATATCAATATTCAGCCCGATGCCAATCACCACATGGCTGGGGCCATTTACTTCCGCAGACATATCAATAAGAATGCCACCCAGCTTCCTCCCCAAAGTATAGAGATCATTCGGCCACTTGATACGAATATCTTCTGCACCGGCATCGGCCAATGCGCCGGCAATTACGGCGGCTACCGCAAGACTCAACCCACCTAATTCCAATGGACTGTTTTGAAAATGCCAGTACAGGGATATGTACAGGTTTTTTCCATAGGGCGATAACCACTGTCGCCCCCTGGTACCGCGCCCTGCCGTCTGTTGCTCGGCCAGGCATACCGTGCCGGATGAAATGCCCGACGCCAGCCTTTGCATCAGCCAGTCGTTGGTTGACCCGGTTTTGTCGTGCAAAAAGATATCTGCCTGCTTTCCCGTGTCACACAGCAGTGACCTGATCACATCCTTGTCAAACAGGCATATTCCACCCGGTATTCGGTATCCCGTACCGGCATCACTTTCAATAATGACTCCATCGGACTTGAGGGCATGAATATGTTTCCACACCGCTGCGCGCGTGATATTGAGCTGTTGAGCCAAGGCTGTACCACTGTGAATACGCCCATCCGCAAGCTGGTCCAGTATCATTCGTCGAGTATCAGGCATAACTCAATGCAACCACGGGTATTTTTACGGGATATTGGCGAATTGAAATATCAAGCCAGACATATTGTGCCATATTGTTGCTCGTGCGCACGCTACACTGAACCGGCAAAGTATTTGGGCGCAACCGATGGACGACTTTCGTCCATTAATTATTACGTATTCAGATCACCCGGCGAAAACCTGATACTTGAATGCAGCTTACTACCTGGTTACCTGTCTAAAGAATATTCGGAAATAGGATAATTAATTATGCCCGTGATCAGCCACGAGATGATTTCATTTTGAAGTCACAAAGTCCTTGATCATGCGAACCGTTACCGCGTAGGTACGTCCGGTCTGCGATCCGGTAAAACTCTTCATGCCCAACATCTGATAGTCCATAGATGTCACTAGCGAGCCAACTTCGCGGCCTTCCTGTGGCAAGTCAACCTGCAGGACCTCTCCCCGATGAATCACATTGTTCTTGGAAAACCAGGTAAAGTGCGGCGATATACGGGTTACTACTGCATCGTCGGTAGCCCATATCTCCCCGTTTTTCTGGCCAAACACCCTGACTTTAGCCCCTGCATCCGGCAAGCTATCCGGACCTACAGTAATTGGCTGAATACCTTCTGGTGGATTAATTAACTGAAGCAATGCTAGATCATGGAACTTGTTGTACTTGATCACCCTGGCCTTATAAGTCCGGGCGGAGCCGGATATTCCCATGAACCTCACATCGGCTTCCGTCACACCATTAATGACATTCCAGGCGGTCACGATATGCCCCTTGTCATCCAGAATAAAGCCTGAAGCATTTGGCTCATTCCGGGTGCTGATCGAGACAATGGCAGAAGCCACCTCGGCATACAGATCACGTGAAACCAGATTGTTCCCGGTTTCTTTTGCAGTCGCCGGCTGGGTCCTTACCGGCGCTGGCGCTGTAAAGGTCCTGGGGGCAGGCCGTTGCGGTGCCTGCAGCACGACAACTGCTTCCTTTGGCGCCTGCTGGATACTATTGTCGAATGACTCCTGTGTCTCCGGCTGTTCGTTCAGTACTACAGCGTCTGTACTGTCTGTTTCCACCACGGTGGTTGCCTGTGCTTTCTCCCGCTGTTCATCCTGGCCAGCCTGACTGCCTGCCGTTTGCTCATCACCGCCAGTAAATACCGCCAGCATCTGTCCTAAAAATCCCTGCTCATTACTCTCTGCCGCTTCTGCTTCCGCTTCCGCTTCTCGCGCCGCAGTTTCATTTGCACGCTGCTCTGCCAGTAGCCGGGCCTGCTCTTCTGCACGTTCCAGAGCAAGGCGCTGCTGTTCAGCCATTTCTATTTCCTGTTGCTTGCTGGCCGCATCCGTTTCGGCCTGGGCCAAAGCCATTTTGTCTACCTCAGGCTTTTCTGCCTCAGGCCTTTGCGCCTCTGCAGCATAGGCTCGACGCTTTCCTTCCAGCTGCGCCTCCAGCGCCTGCTGTTCTGCTATGCGTTCCGCTTCCTGCCGTTGAGCTTCCTCCCGTTGCCGCTGCAACCGCAGAACCTCCTGTTCAGCCTGCTCCTGGGCCTGTCTGGCAGCCAGAATCTTTTGCTGACGTTCACGCTCCTCTTCAAGCAACAATTCCTTACGTCGCCTGGCATCTTCTTCCCGTTGCCTCTGGTCATCAACCAGCACTGGCGCATCACGTCTTATATCGCCGCTACTCGAGACCGATTCAGCGGCAGGGTTAATCTGCAGAGTTCTCAACGATGAGGACCCGCCGGCACCAGCAGGCCTCTTCATCATAGCCCTGACCTCCGCTGTACGACGCCTGACGGCCTCTGGAATGGTATTGTCTTCCCCTGACCGGACCCTTTCATTGTTATAGTCCTGGTTAATGGTTTCGGGCCAGGGATTTTTCGCGTATATCGCAGCAAAGTCAGCCGCCAGGCTGCTGGAAATCTGGTCGGTCGTCGATGAAACTTTTTTCCCGGTATTGGTGATTTCCAGTTTCATGACTTCAGGCAGCTGACTACGCAAATAATCGTACATTTGAGAAGCCGAAGAAACCGAGCCGGCTTTTTTCAGAACCGTTGGCAGCCTGGACATGTCACTTTCCGCGGTAACAACAAACATCAGCTCACGACCACCGTTTACATCAAGGGTAAAATAATTATCGATGCCGGGTACATACTGTCTCGATCCTGACTTGATGTAACCTGCCCTCCCCGTTTGCGGGAAGATCTGCGCAGCATTGCCATCCCTGGATACATACACAATTGCATAATAGGTTGGCTTGAGCGCGCTGATGATAATCTGGAACCGGTCGCCTGGACTGAGCGCATCACCGTCAACCACCTCAAAATCATGAATACTTCCATCAGTACGAACATGTTTACCTGCCACCTCTATCTGTGCAGCATGCGCAATACCGGACAACATTAACAATACAAAAACGAGGACCTGGGTGAAACGACCGTGTGTCATGAAATTTTCTCGAAAACTAAAACTTGACCTGAGGGACAATTATGCCGGATTCAGGTGGAAGCAGACTATCCCCGCTTGCATCGATAATTTCAACTTTATCTCCGATTTTCAAAGGAAATTGGCCTGCCGCGACTTCCAGCACATACCTTGCAGGCTGCTGTGGCTGATAAATGCTACAGGGGTTGGTATGGCAAACGGGCAAAGACTTACGATCGACCACCTCACCTGTGGATGATATCCACACTACATCAAGTGGTATCAGTACATTTTTCATCCAGATCGCCACCTTGCGCTCCCTGGTGAAGACCATTAACAGGCCCCGGTTCTCCCGCAGAGATTTTCTATGCATCAAACCCAGCTGCTTCTGAGCCGGAGAGGCTGCCACCTCTACACTGAAAACCCGGTCTCCGGCGCGGACCTGGTAAAAGAGTTGTTCGTTGCCCCCATCTGGCGTCGCCGGCAAGGTCAGCAACAGCAGGTACAGGCTCAAGCTAATGGTCAGGGCTGGTTTCATTTTCAGATCAGATACAGTCTCATGGAACGGGCGGGCCAACCAGCCTTGTGCACCAAAATCATGCTGCGTGAGATAGCCCGGCGTAAACAATGGGAACAGGTTGGCATTAACCCCCTAGATCAACGATTTTCGGCATTACTTTCATTGACCGTAATGATAACATCCGCGCTCTTTATACGACTCGTTTAGCATGTCTGAAAGCACCGAAAACAAGGCCCCGACCAACTTTATTCGCAATATCATCGACAAGGACATCGCGAATAACAAAAACCAGGGCAAAGTCTATACACGATTTCCGCCTGAACCTAACGGCTACCTGCACATAGGCCATGCCAAATCCATTGTGCTCAATTTTGGCGTTGCCCAATCCTATGATGGTAAATGCAATCTTCGCTTTGACGATACCAACCCTGAAAAGGAAAATCCCGAGTACATTCATTCCATCCAGAATGATGTTGCCTGGCTGGGCTATGAGTGGACCGAGCTTCGATTCTCCTCGGAATACTTTGAGCAGCTTTATGCATACGCAGAGCAATTGATACAGTCCGGGCTGGCTTATGTCGATAGCCAGGACGCCGAGCAGATTCGTCATACCCGCGGAACACTTACCGCGCCGGGCAAGGAAAGCCCTGACCGCAATCGCAGCATTGATGAAAACCTGGATCTTTTTCGCCGAATGAGGGCAGGAGAGTTTGCCGACGGTGAATATGTGCTGCGCGCCAGAATCGATATGGCATCGGCAAATCTCAATATGCGCGACCCGGTCATTTACCGTATCAAGCACGCAGAACATCATCAGACGGGCGATAAATGGTGCATCTATCCAATGTACGATTACACGCACTGCATTTCGGACGCGATAGAAGGCATTACACATTCCCTGTGCACGCTCGAATTTGAAGATCACCGGCCACTGTATGACTGGTTTCTAGACAAACTGGAAACACCCTGTCACCCGCAACAGATCGAGTTTGCCCGCTTGCAGCTCGAGTATGCCATTACCAGCAAACGCAAACTCAATCAGCTGGTCATCGAAAACATTGTCGATGGTTGGGATGATCCTCGCATGCCTACCATATCAGGCATGCGCCGACGTGGTTATCCACCGACGGCAATACGGGATTTCTGTGAGCGTATTGGGGTAACAAAGAAAGACAGCACAATCGAAATGAGCGAGTTGGAAAACGCCGTCAGGGATGAGCTTAACACCTATGCACCCAGAAGAATGGCTGTACTGGATCCGCTCAAGGTAGTTATCGAGAGCTATCCCGAAGACCAGGTGGAGGAACTGGACGCCAAGAACCATCCGCAAAATCCGGATTTCGGCACACGCAAGATCCCCTTCTGCCGTGAGATCTACATTGAACGTGATGACTTCATGGAAGATGCACCGAAGAAGTTCTTTC
>JBFFRZ010000157.1:0-6572 GCA_041572715.1 Gammaproteobacteria bacterium | reverse complement strand
TCGATCTGCTTGATGGCCGAGGTGATCAGGCGCAGGGTCGAGGTGAGTTCCTTTTCCTTGGCTTTCATCGATGCCTTGACGGCATCATTGCTAGTGTCTTTCAGGCTCATAGAGTAGAGACCAGCGTGATCAGTAGTGGGAAAAAGGTTTTGCGGCTAAGCTGTGCAGTATTTTTATCAGATCAAGGCAAATATTTTCGAGGACGCGGAGTGTATGTATAAATACATGACAACCCGAGAAAACATTTAACGCGGGGGTGATGAAAATAATGTGCAGCCTAGTACAACCGGCGACGTGCCATACGATCACGCCAAACCTTCTTCATATGACGCTTCACAGCAGCGGCTTTTTTGCGTTTGCGGACCTGAGTGGGTTTCTCATAGAATTCACGACGACGCACTTCAGCCAGAATGCCGGCTTTCTCGCAGGAGCGCTTGAAGCGACGCATGGCGATATCAAAAGGTTCGTTTTCTTTAACTCTTACAGCTGGCATTGAGCCTCACCTATGTAGTCTTGGGTATTCAAGGGCGCGCGATTCTACAGATTACACAGGCTAATTGCAAAGCAAAAAGGGTGAGAAAACAGGGTGTTGGGGTGAGTGGGGAATAGCGCGATGAAAGTACTGGGAATTGAAACATCCTGCGATGAGACCGGGGTCGCGATTTACGATACCGGCCGCGGCCTGCTGGGCCATCGTTTATATAGCCAGATCAAGCTGCATGCGGCCTATGGCGGGGTTGTGCCGGAACTGGCCTCACGTGACCATATTCGAAAATTAACGCCGTTAATTCAGGAAGTTACCGAAGAATCCGGCCTGCGGCTGGCGGACCTGGACGGCATTGCCTACACCCGGGGACCGGGCCTGATGGGCGCCCTGCTGGTGGGCTCGGCACTCGGCCGTTCACTGGCCCTGTCGCTGGGAATCCCGGCAATCGGTGTACACCATATGGAGGGCCACCTGCTGGCGCCGATGCTGGAAACCCCGGCGCCGGAATTTCCCTTTGTTGCGTTGCTGGTATCCGGTGGCCATACCCAGCTGATGTCAGTTACCGGGGTAGGCCAGTATGAACTTCTGGGCCAGTCGCTGGATGATGCGGTAGGCGAGGCGTTCGATAAAACGGCGCAGTTACTGGAGCTGGGTTACCCGGGAGGCCCGGCACTGGCGAAACTGGCCGAGTCCGGGGATCCCGAGCGTTTCACCTTTCCACGACCGATGACCGACCGGCCCGGTCTGGATTTTAGTTTTAGCGGCTTGAAAACCTTTGCCATCAATACCCTGCGGAATCACGCGGAGGAGGAAAACATCGGGGCCAATATTGCCACCGCTTTTCAGCAGGCAGTGGTCGACACCCTGGTGATCAAGTGCCGACGTGCGATCGACGCTACCGGCTTTAGTTCGTTGATTGTGGCGGGCGGGGTCGGGGCCAATCAGCTGCTGCGCCAGAAGCTGCGCACGGAGATGGAGAAAAAATCGGTTGAGGTATTTTTTCCGGCACTGGAATTCTGCACCGACAATGGTGCCATGATCGCCTTTGCCGGGGCGCTGAGACTGCAGGCAGGGCAACATGATGATACTGATTTCAGCGGCAGGCCCCGCTGGCCGATGAGTGAGTTACCGCCCGTCGGCGTCCTTTAGGCTGCCGGTATCCATATTCACCGCCTTGTCAGGATCGGCGATCCTGCTTTCCTCGCCACTGAGCAGCTTGCGGATGTTACTGCGGTGCCGCCAGAAAAGAAGGGCCGACATGCCCGTGAGGGTTAGGGTCAGGGGCCAGTCATGGTGCAGGAACCAGCTGTACACCGGTACCAGCGCCGCCATGGTCAGCGCGGACAGCGACGAGAATTTGAGTACCTTGGCGACAAACAGCCAGGTCGCGATTGCCGCCAGCCCCAGCATCCAGTTGATGCCCAGCAATACGCCCAGCAGGGTGGCAACGCCCTTGCCTCCCTGGAAACGAAAAAAAACCGGGTAGAGATGGCCGAGGAAAGCGGCCAGGCCGGTCAATGTCAGCACCAGCAACGAGACGCCCAGCATGTGGCCCGCCAGCAGCGGCAACAGCCCTTTGAGCATATCGCCCAGCAGGGTAACAGCAGCAGGTTTTTTGCCGCCGATTCTCAGTACGTTGGTGGCGCCGGGATTACCCGAGCCGAGGCCTCTGGGATCGGGCAGACCCATTATCCGGCAGACAATAATGGCGCTGGATATCGAACCAAGCAGGTAGGCGGCGAGGATGAGGACAGCGTTGATGATCATTCAATAAGGCCGTGGTTTCTATAGCGCGCATTGTACATTACCATGCAGTCTTCGTTCGCTTGGCGGGGAACCATGGATAAAATTTTCATCAGTGATTTACGCATAGATACCGTGGTCGGTATCTATGACTGGGAGAGAAAAATCCGGCAGACGATTGTGCTGGATATTGAGATGGCCACCGATATTCGAGCCGCTGCCGAGAGTGATCATATTGACGACACCCTGAATTACAAGGCGGTTGCGAAACGGCTGATCGAGTTCGTGCAGGGCAGTGAATTTCAGCTGGTTGAAACCCTGGTAGAGCATTGCGCGCGAATTATTCGCGAGGAATTCAACGTGCCGTGGGTGCGCATCAAGCTGAATAAAACCGGTGCGCTCAGGGGTGCGCGGGATGTCGGCGTGATCATTGAACGCGGCGATGCCTGAGGTATTCGCGAGCCTCGGCAGCAACCAGAACCGCGAATACAACATGCGCTCGGCGGTCAGGGCGTTGGCATCCCGCTTCGGCGAATTGCGATGCTCACCGGTGTACCTGAACAAGACCGTCGGCTTTGATGGCGACGACTTCCTGAATATGGTGGTTTCGTTTCAGTCGGACGAGGCCCCGGAGAATATCCAGAAACAGTTTCGTTCTATAGAGGATGAACATGGACGGGTGCGCGGCGATAAAAAATTCGCGCCACGTCAGCTGGATATCGATCTGATCCTGTACGGCGACCTGGTGTATACCGGCGATACCCTGAATCTGCCCAGGATCGATATCGAGCAGTATGCGTTCGTGCTGAAGCCCCTGGCTGATCTGCAACCCAAGGGTATTCACCCCGTACTGCACAAGAGCTTTGCACAAATGTGGCAGGAATATGACGGGGATCAAACTCTTGACCTGTTCCCGCTCGATTTTGACGGGTGAAATTTCCTATTCGGATTTTTCTTTTCGTTAAAGCCATGTAGACTTGCATGTACATGGGAGTGGGCTATTTCGTAACGTCATTACGGGGTATGCCAGCGCATTAATTCATGGCCTTGTGGCCACAATGTTTGTTTGAGGAGTTCCCCGATCATGGCTGACGAAGAAAAGAAAACGACCGACACAGCTGGTCAGGCAGTTAGCAAAAAAGCAGCGACCAAAAAGAAGGCTGTGACCAAGAAAAAAGCCGCGACCAAGAAGAAAGCGACGACGAAAAAGACCGCGACCAAGAAGACGGCAGCCGCGCGCAAGCCGATCTCGGCAGCGCCATCACCCAGCCAGGCGGCCGAGGCACCCAAAGCTGATGCCGCACAGCCAAGCAAGCAGGAGAAAGTCTCTGAAAAGCTGAAGGATATGGGTGTCATGCGCGAAGGTGGCGCACAGCCCGCAACACCAGCAAAGAGCTCATCTTCGAACATCAATTTTGAATTCATTCTGATCGCCATGGTGATCATATTTATGGTGGTCTTCCTGGCGGTTTTCGGCGACGCATCGCAAATGCAGGATCTGGCTGACAAGAAAGCGGATACTGCCGCGGTGGAAAGCAGTGATTCGGCGCAGCCGGCGGATGAAAGCACTGATGCTGCTGCCAGTTCAGCAGATGGTCAGGCATCGGCCAGTGCCGAAGCAGCCGCTGCAGTTGAACTGCCACCGGCAGTTGCGTTCCCGCCCACTGAGAGCGGTGATATCACGGTCGGTAGCGACCAGGCAACCGCGGGTGATATTACCCAACCCCCGGTCTCTTCAGCACCGGTATTTTCCGGTGATACGGCTGAATCTTCAGCCAGTGCCGACGCGGCCGCTGCCGGCAAGGCTGATTCCTCTGCGACCGCGAGTATGGGTGTAGGGGCAAGTGGGTCGGCCAGTACCCAGGCTGATACGAAGACTACGGCCAGAAGCGAGGTCGACCGCCGTTATCCACCACGCCGCCCATATTATTATCCACCGGCATCGCAGGAGGGTTCACAGTACCCATCAAGGGAGGGTTCACAGTCACGGTACCCATCAAGGGATTATCGTTACGGGCAGCCACCTCCGCCGCCTTACCCGGCGCCCAGGTATTACCAGCGTTCGCCGTGGGAGTGGTCCAACTGATCTGGCATCCCCCGGCAACGGGGGACGCTCTAGATATTCAGTAAACGTCCACCGTCTACCGGCAATATGTGCCCGGTAACATAGGGCGCATCGCGCAGCAGGAATAATACGGCGCTGGCGACATCGGACGGTTCGCCATAGCGTTTCATGACGGTGCGATCCATGACTTCCCGCTGGGTTTTGTCTGCCTCTGCGGACGTTTCATGTTCAGCCCACAATATGGCCCCGGGCGCAACGCCATTCACCCTGATATCCGGGCCAAGTTCCCGGGCCAGGCTCTTGGTCAAGGCCAGTAGACCGGACTTGGCAATGCTGTAGACCGTATGCCCGAGTTTCGGACGATCGGCGAAGATGTCGACAATATTGATGATATTACCCTGGTTTCCAGCCAATATCGGTGCGGCTGCCTGTGACAGGAATAATGGCGCCTTCAGATTGCTGCCCAGCAGGATATCCCAGTCCCGCTCGGTGATTTCGTTGACCGGGGTGGGGTAATAAGTCGAGGCATTGTTCACCAACACGTCCAGCCGACCCCAGTGGTCGGCGGCCTGCTGAACCAGCTGTGGCAGCCGGCTGGTTTCGAGCAGGTCCTGCTGAATGCAGATCGCCGAGTCCTTTCGAATATCCTGTAATTCATCCAGTAGCTGCCGGGCGTCCTCTTCCGAGGAACGGTAATGAATACACAGATTCATGCCCGCATGATGTAAAGTGCGCGCTATTTCGGCGCCAATACGGCGTGAAGCCCCGGTAATGAGTGCAACTTTACCGGTAAGATCGCTGGGCTGGTCTGACATGGTTTGAAAAAGATCCGCTTGTTTCGCCTAACTATACTGACTTTTATTCGCACGCGTTACTGTCATGGCCTATTTTGATACCACGCTCGACCATCTGCCTGAACTCGATGAGGTCAGTGCCGGGCATGCCGAAAAGGTCAGGCAATACCTGCTGGAACTGATTCACCAGCACGATGGCTTTATCGGTTTTGACCAGTACATGCAGTCCGTGCTGTATGCCCCGGGACTGGGCTATTACAGCGCCGGTAGCAGGAAATTCGGGGCCTCAGGCGATTACATCACTGCGCCCATGATTAGCCCGCTGTTCAGTGAAACGATTGCGCATTTTATCGCCCGCCACCAACAGCCCGGCGATGAAATACTGGAGTTGGGGGCGGGTACGGGTGTGATGGCGACGGATATTATTTCCAGCCTGCGGGCCAGTGATCAGCAACCACAGGCATATCGCATACTGGAACCCAGCGCAGACTTACGACAACGCCAAGAGCAGACCCTGGCGTCCGTTAATGACGGCAATGCACCTGAACTACACTGGATCGACCATCTCGACGACCGGCAGTCTTTCAATGGTTTTATTCTGGGCAATGAGGTGATTGATGCTATGCCGGTGAGGCGCTTCGTGCTGCAGTCCGGCGTGGTGCAGGAACTGGGCGTGGGCCTTGATGCGGGCGATATTGCTTTGAAGATGCGGCCAGCGGATGAACAGCTTGCCAACCAGGTCCGGTCCGCGCTGCCGCTTTCGCTGGGTACCTACCCCGATGGTTATTGCGGGGAATTACTGCCCTCGGTTGATGGCTGGGTAAACGCCCTGGAACATTATATGAGCGCGGGCATGGTCATCCTGCTGGATTATGGGTATGAGCGTGCGGAATACTATCGCCCGGACCGGGTCGGCGGAACGATCAGGGGTTACTTCCGTCACTTCCTTGTGACAGACCCGCTGGTGTACCCGGGCATGATGGATCTGACTGCTTCGGTTGATTTCACCCGGTTGGCTGAGGTCGCAGTGAATCATGGATTCCAGGTTGCGGCTTATACCAGCCAGGCGAATTTCCTGATCGAACAGGGCTTGCTTGAATTTGCTCAGGCAAAAATGGCTCAGCAGACACTATCCGACAAACAACGCCTGCAGTCGGCTGAGGCAATCAAGTTACTGACTGATCCGGGCGAGATGGGCGAGAGCATCAAGGTAATGATACTGACCAGGGGGCGGGAATTGCAAAACGGCTTCGTGAAGGATCTTCGTTACCGCTTGTAGTGCTGCGGTCAGTTATCGTCTATCTCGTCCATGTCGATCTGTCCGGTCATGCGGCGCCGTATGTGTGACCAGGACATACCAACAGCAAGGATTGCACTGAGCACGACCAGTATGATCCAGTTGAACAGGGTAGCGTTATCAGTTGCCAGCAAACCAAGGTCAATCAGCAGCCAAATGAATGCGGTAAAAAATGCCAGCGCGAGT
>JBFFRZ010000156.1:0-6657 GCA_041572715.1 Gammaproteobacteria bacterium | reverse complement strand
GTGATTTTCTTGCTGCCTGAACCCAGTTTTTTGGAACCACGTCCCGCCCGCAGATGATTCAGTAACTGCATCTTCTCATCATCAGTTACCTGGTCATCGGCACCTGACTTGCTAAGCCCGGCATCAGATAACTGCTCAAGCAGTTTTTCAACCGGTGTACCAACCAGGTCGGCGAGCTGTTTTACGCTAACTCCTGACATCAGGCTTCTGCCTCCCCTTCCTCTTTCTCAAACCAGGGTGCTCGCGCCGCAAGTATGAGCGCTCCAGCCCGATCCTTGTCTATGTCTATCTCTTCAATCAACTCATCAACCGATTGCTCAGCCAGGTCTTCCTGTGTACAGATACCATGACCCGCGAGCTGAATCGCCATATTTTCATCCATTCCTTCCAGTGCCATCAGGTCATCTGCCGGTTCACTGCCACCGAGCACCTCTTCGTTGGCGATAGCCTGAGTTAGCAGGTAATCCCGTGCACGCTGGCGCAGCTCATCAACAATCTCCTCGTCAAATTCATCAACCGCCAACAGCTCGTTGGTTGGAACGTAAGCGACCTCGTCAACTGATGAAAACCCCTCCTGAACCAGAATCAAGGCAACGTCTTCGTCGACGTCCAGCTGCTCCATGAATTGCTGCTGCACCTTCTGCGCCTCGGCCTCGCTCTTTTCCATCGCGTCAGATTCACTCATGACATTGAGATCCCAACCAGTCAGCTGACAGGCAAGACGTACATTCTGCCCACCACGCCCGATTGCTTCTGCCAACTTGTCTTCGGAAACGGCTACATCCATGGAATGTGCGTCTTCATCAACGACAATTGAAACCACTTCAGCCGGGGCCATTGCATTAATAACGAACTGTGCGGGATTGTCATCCCACAGGATGATGTCTACCCGCTCTCCTGACAGTTCATTCGACACTGCCTGTACACGTGAACCGCGCATGCCGACGCACGCACCAACCGGGTCGATCCTCGCGTCCTTGGACTGTACGGCGATTTTTGCACGGGCACCCGGATCACGGGCTGCACCCTTGATTTCGATCATACCCTGACCAATTTCAGGAACTTCCAGCTTGAACAGTTCTATCAGGAACTCCGGACAGATACGCGAGATGAATAACTGCGGTCCACGTTGCTCGGAACGTACATCCATGAGGTAGCCCCGCACCCGATCCCCGGTACGTATGGCTTCCCGTGGAATCAGTTCTTCCTTGGCGATATACCCTTCTGCATTATTTCCCAGATCCAGAATGGCGCTGCCACGCTCTACTCGTTTGACAACACCCATGACCAGCTCACCAACCCTGCCCTGGTAGTCATCGACCACCATCGCACGCTCGGCTTCACGCACTTTCTGCACCATCACCTGTTTGGCTGTCTGTGCAGCGATACGTCCAAACTCGACAGACTCCATTGACTCTTCAATGAAGTCTCCTACGCCGACATCATCAGCCTGCTCGACCGCATCGCGCAAAAATAACTGGCGCGCCGGAAACTCAAGTTCAGTCAAGGTGTTTCCATCCTCGTCCTTGTCTTCGACAATTTCCCAGCGGCGAAAAGTTTTGTAGTCTCCGGAAGCGCGATCGATCTCTACGCGGACCTCGATATCTTCACGGCTTTTTTTCTTGGTAGCAGACGCGAGCGCAGCTTCCATCGCCTCAAAAATAATTTCCTTGGCAACACCCTTTTCATTGGATACTGCATCAACTACCAACAGGATATCTTTATTCATCCGTCAAACACTCCAGACATGTACTCGCTAAATTAACCCGTATCAGATTTCCGGGACTAACCTGGCGCTTGCCATCTCGACAAACGGCAGGTCATAAATTTCATTATCGACCTCTACCTCAATAATCCCGTCCGCAACACCTTTAAGCACTCCCTTAAAGCGTTTCCGGCCCAACTGAGGGACAGCCATCACAATTTTCACCTGGTGCGAAATATATCGACCAAGCTGCTCTTCATTAAACAGTGGCCGATCAAGGCCTGGTGATGAAACCTCCAGATCGTAATGACCGGCGATCAGGTCTTCGACATCCAGCAAGGCGCTAACCTGACGACTAACGGCTGCGCAGTCATCCAGGCCTATCCCCAGCTCGTGATCTATATATATGCGCAGTAACCCGCCTCTGCCCTGGTCACCGTATTCGACACCGAGTAGTTCGTAACCCAGGTCATCAATTGCCGGCCCAACGAGTTCCGCGACGTTTTTCGCCATTGGATTCATCTGCTACCCCGGCCTTTCAAAACCAAAAAAAATGGGCCTTAAGGCCCACCCGATCTACAACACTGTATTAAAGCGCGCGAATTATAGCGGATTGTGGGCCAATGTCACTCCTAATAAGTTATCCAGCAGCAGAAAGCTGAAAAAAATCAGGGAGAATGGAAATTAGAACTAGCTATATTAGATTATAATGATATACTAAACATCATTTCACGGACACCAAACTTATCAGTTATGGATACAGATCCAATCAAATCGAATTTGCAGGAAGCCTCAAGTCTGCTCAAGGCGATGTCAAATGAACATCGTTTATTGATTTTGTGTAATCTGGTAGAGGGCGAAAAAACTGTACGCGAACTTGAAGAACTTGTTGGACTGAGGCAAACGACGCTGTCTCAGCACCTGGCCAGATTACGCTATGAAGGGCTGGTCAGCACCCGTCGATCCGCACAGAACATCTATTACTCCATATCAAGCAGTGAGGGCAACCAGCTTCTGGGCGCCATCCATGGTATGTTCTGCACTCGGGAAAGTTCACAAGACGTACGTACGGCATGAAAATCGCTGTAATCTCTGACAGCCACGATAATCGAGACAAATTCAGGCAGGCCGCAATAGCTGCAAAACAGGACCGCGCGGAAGCAATTCTGCACTGCGGTGATATCGTTGCGCCCTCTACCCTGAAAGAGGCCCGGGAAACGGGGCTACCGATCCATGCCATACATGGCAATAACGCGGGCGACCTGGTTATGATGCAGCACATCGCCGGCAAACCGGAAAACCGCATCAGTTTTTATGGCCAGGATGCGAGCATCAAACTCGGTGAACGAACTATTTTCCTCGTGCATTACCCGCATTATGCCCGTGCCATGGCTGTAACCGGCGATTACGATATCGTTTGCTACGGTCATGATCATCACTACCATGAAGAGCAGGTAGCTACGATCAAGGGTACAACTACGCTGCTACTGAATCCGGGTTCTGTCGCCGGACTGGACGGTCCCCCCAGCTTCATGATGCTGGATCTGGATAGCCTCAAGATAACCAGGCACCTGGTGGACTGAAAGCATCTCGTAAGAAAATAAAAGATTTTTCACTAACCTTTATCCAGCAGGTAACTGTGACTAACCCACGGCCAGCCTGAATATAGATCTGAGGCTGGTTGAAGCGATCTTATTTAACGATTGAAGTAATCCCTGAGCATGGCGGCCTGTTCCTGGTCCAGGTTATACACAATACCCAACACCTGCTCGGCCCGTTCCTGGTCATTATTTTTCAACAGCCTCACATATGCCTCGGAATAGGCCTTGACGGCCATATCGATATCTCCCCTGGAGAAATAGATGTTTCCCAGCTCGCCGGCAAAATCAGGATGATTCTGAAATTCACGCATCAATTCCAGGTACATGCTGATCGCTTTGTCATGATTACCCTGGTGCCATGCTGCCCTGGCGGCGGCCAAACCGGATAATGCCTGGTTTTTTCTGTCCTCGATTGCCGTTTCCTGCCCTGACGGTTCACTCTCAGTAGCATCGACGATCTCGGGGGATGGTCGAAGCATCGGCACGGGTTCCGGCTCCGATGCAGAAGGCTGCAGCGGCTCACTCACCGGTTCGGCTGGCGACATCGGGGAGGCTGGTAATTGCGGTTCAGCGACACTGACTGGCTCCGCTGCCTGCGCACCGATCTCAGCCTGACCTTCAGGTTGGGTATCAGTGATTAGCATGGGGGTCTTTTCGGTCTTTGATTCCATTTCGACAGGCTTGGCAGACTGGGCGTCCGCTGGGGGAAGATCAGTCGGCCAGACGATCTTGTCCTGCGTCGGGGTGGCCTCGGGCTGCTGCCCGGCAGGCTGCGAGATCACCGTTGAAGATGCAATTTTCGGTGCCTGTTTGGTGCGCTCAGACTTGCTGGTTTCGGTGGCCGTAGCAACAGGTGAAGCCGCTTTCTCTGCGGATTTACGTTCGGCGTTTTTCAGGGCAAGTCTATCAGCTACCTGCTCATCCTTTGTTCGCACCAACTCACGCGAAATACCGGAGACATCAGCGATATCGTCAACCAGTTTCCTGAATGCATCGTGGCTGTCATAGGCCAGCCAGCCGATCGCAATCAATACTAAAAATATGATGATCTGGGGTACGACTTTCATTACTTACTTACCTTTATATAACAGGTTAACCATAGTCAGCATTTCTGCTGCTGCCTTGCCCCTGGGTTCCAGCTCAAATACAGCAAGCCCCTCGCTGAATGAGCGACGGAACGCTGTGCGCTGTGCAAGCCGGGCATTGAGCACTTGTATTTCAGGGATAGTCGCCAGCGCTGCGGCTGCCTCATCCGACTCCCGTACCGCGTGGTGCGTATCAGCACGGTTGATGAAAGTGATTAACTGCGGCAAATCATCCCCCCGAATCTCCTGCACTATGCGCAAAAAACGCTGGGTAGACCATATATCTGCCTGGCTAGGCGGCACCGGGATCAATACTCGTTGCGCCAGCGATAAAGCCACTTTCATGCCATCAATATTTGCCGAACCCACATCAACCAGTACCTCATCATTATGTGAAGGTAACTTTTGCAGCAGTTGATTATCCGGTAAATAAACCGGGAAAAGCGGCTCGTAACCCTCCTCGGTGCGTATCGACATCACGTCATACAATGTCATCTGGGGGTCAAGATCATACGCAACAACGCTTCGACCGGTCATGGCAAGCCATACACCGATATTGAAGGATACCGTGCTTTTGCCAGCGCCCCCCTTCAGGTTACCGACGACAGTAATCATTCCATCCCGTTTCCAATGTTGTTATTAGGATGAGGTTATCACAACTTAATACGGTACCCCACTCCCGCCAAATGAAAACGGCATTACACCATAGCCAGGCAAAAACTGGGGCATCGGATGATAGGGGTAACCGCCCTGTGGGTACCCGTAGCCACCCTGGTACCCGGGATAACCCTGCGCCCACGGATACATAGGCGAGGCGTAGGGATTACCGTAACCACCGTAGCCTTGCGGATAATTCCACCAGTCACTCCGGCCTCTGTATTCATTCTCTTGCTGACTTTTGTTTTCCTGTGCATTGTACTGCCGAGTACCATAATCCAACGGCCGATATCCGCGTTCCTCGGGCTGCAGTAAAGTAGGAGACTGTTTGTCACAATCACTACCGCTGGATTTCGGACGCCAGTCATCTGATTTATCTACCGGTCCCGCACCGGTAATTTCTGCAACTTCTTCATCTGATAATGGACGAAAGCCTTCGTCAACGTACTGTGCAACTGGTTGAATTGATGGCTGTGTGTCTTCGGCACACTCTTCCGCCGCGATACAATTACTGCTAAAGACACAGAAAACACCGAGATGAATCAATGCGGATTTGATGTGCGCCATTATCTGGATAAGCCTTGGGGATATCCTCTATACCCACCTTCCTGGTAGGGCTGCTGCGTGTATGGCTTTGGCCATGGCATCAATGGCTGATCCTGCTCAGACGGGTATGTACCGTAATATGGGCCCCGGTTATGGTTGCGGCGGCTATGCTGAGTATCAAACTGCTGGACATTAAGCCTGGGGTCGGGGGCCGGGACAGGGTTATTACCGCGATAGCCGGTTGAATGAAACTCATCTTCTATGGATTCATACGGCCCTGGTGGCGCCTGTGGCATAGCCAGCGCCGAAGACATAAATAGCACATACACAGATGCTGCAACCATTTGCAAAATAACGACTCGTTTCATTGGCACTCACCTGAGACTAACAGGCTATTAATGTATCACAGGCTGGCATATCTGGCAGCGACATTGCTGTCGATGCTTCAGCATGAAAGAGGCGGCAGAGCTGACCTGACTGTTAAATATTAGGGTTCAGCCTGATGCCCCGCCGCCCGCCTTTCGGGCGCGCCGGGACTTTTGGCAAGGCGGGTTTCTGAGTGGAAGCTGTATTGTCCTTTGTCTTTCCATTTCCGCCACCATTTCCATTGCCCGGCGGGCTGCTGGGCGGCCTGGATGGTTCCATTGAAGGAGGCATTGTTGTTTTGGCCCTGACCACCGGGCGCTTGCGCGTTGCAGGAACACTTTCAGCCTTGAGCTGTTTCTTTCTCGCAACACGCTTCTTGATAACCGGCATGGGTTTCTCTGGCTCAAGGATTGCGTCCAGTACCAATGTCGAATCTTCAGCCTGATCATTTGCTTCAGATTTGGTTGATGCCCTGGCAGTGGTATCTTTATCAGCGACTTGCTCTGCGGCCCGTGCGGTCTGGGTAACTACGGCAGATTTTTTCTTTGCTGTGCGTTTCGCTTTTCTTCTGGCTTTGGCGGGCGCGGCGGCCTTCTCTGTGGCGGCCTTCTCTGTGGCGGCCTTCTCTGTGGCGGCCTTCTCTGTGGCGGCCTTCTCTGTGGCGGCCTTCTCTGTGGCGGCCTTCTCTGTGGCGGCC
>JBFFRZ010000155.1:0-6704 GCA_041572715.1 Gammaproteobacteria bacterium | reverse complement strand
TTGGCAAGTTTATTACGCCTACAATGATACATAACGATTACCTGCAGTACGCTGTTGATAATGGCGTTCCCGCGATGTTCTTCTACCTGTTTTTTATTGCAGGTGTTTACTGGCTACTAATTAATGCGCTACGTAAAGATGAAACGCATCGTGTGGTTTATGCTGCATTTTTTATAATGCTTACAATCTATCTGGCACAGGCGATGTCGGGTTGGTTAGAGGCGGCCTCATCTATTATTTACTGGGTACTGTTAGGCGTGAATACATCTTTTGTTGTTAAAACGCTTTATCCTCTCTACAGCACAAGCCGGTGGTCCACTTATACGTACTCAGCAATAGTCGGAGGTGGGCTGCTTGTGGCATCTGCCTATTCATATGCCATGGCAAATAAGGTTATTCAGGATTATACGTTAAGAAAAGCGCAGCTATACTCGAAGGTAAACTATCAACTTGCAGATAAAAACCTTACCCGGCTGGGAGGATCGAGCCTTGGTAATGCCTATTATCAGGAGCAGGTCGGTTCGTTGTATATGCTACGACTGACCAGAGACCCGTCACCAGCCGTGTATCAACTTGCAAGAAAATACTTGCTGCGTGCCAGAGAACTAAATAGTTTCGACCCCTATATACGTTTTCATATAATTGAAACCGATAGTCTCGCCCTCAAAAGCGGTGTTATAAAGCAGCCATCAAAAGAGGCGGTCGAGGATATAAAGCAGATATTACAGATGGACCCTTATAACCCAGCGGTTTACCGTGTGCGGGCTAACTTTTTTTCTGCAACTGGTCAGCGTGAAGCCGCGAGACAAAACCATGTGAAAATGAGACAGGTGCAGCAGCAATTACGTGTAATAAAAGAATAAGCCCGGCGCTTGGCAAGGTCAGGCAGGCCCGGGATAACCTCGGCATCATGAAGAAAATCAGGAATCCCGGGAAATAAAAAAGCCCGTTAAAAAACGGGCTTTTCAGGTTGGCTTTTGCTTTTCCTTACTGCGATGCGTCGACCATATACTCAACAATAGCCCTTATCTCATCGTTACTCAGGTGCATGCTTCCGCCTTTGGGAGGCATGGCGCCCTTGCCGTTGATGGCATTGTTGACCAGCGTATCAATGCCGCCAGCAAGGCGTGGCCCCCATGCTGCAGCGTCGCCAAGAATGGGCGCTCCGGCAGCGCCGGTGGCATGGCACGCAGCGCAGGCACTATATAATGATTTGCCGTCAATAGCCTTTGCAGCAGCCTGTTCGGTTGCAGCTGATTCTGCCGGGGCAGGTTCAGGCATGGTTGCAGGCTGGGCCGCTGGTGCGGCTTCAGTGCTGGCCGCTTCCGGTGTGCCGTCCCCGGCAACCTTAACGGTGCTGTAAGGCTTGGTACGCTCATCGATATCGGCATCTGTCATGGGGCCACTGTTTTCATCCATGCCAACAGAACGTGCCACTAGCATTACGACGATAGTGAATAGCACCAGCCCGGCCAATATCCAGATGAAAATCCGGGTAAAATCTTCTTGCTTATCGCTCATTTATCAAAACCTCTAGTCCATGGTGTAAAACTGGCGCGGAGTATAACGAAAACTGCTGCTGAATTCAGTGATAATGCTTGATGTCACGGCCCATGCAGGTATCCTTTGCCGCCGGAACCTCGCTCCATAGATTGATGGGTTCTATTAAGACAGGATCGCAATTTATTGCGCTCGTAGCTCAGTTGGATAGAGTGCAGGCCTCCGAAGCCTGAGGTCGTGGGTTCGACTCCCGCCGAGCGCGCCAATTACTGCAAGATGCCTGACACCCGCAAATCAGGTTTTTGGCATTACTTTTTGCAGGCCATTTTCAAGCACATAGGCGGTGAAGCCACGCTCATTGAGCAGGTAACCCGCAGAAAGGCTGCGTGTGCCATTGTCACACACGACAACATATTCAGCCGAGGGGTCGAGGGTGTCGATTTTCTTGCGCAGGAATTGCAGCGGTATGTTGATACTGCCTTTAATATTCCATTTCTGGTATTCCGCGGGCAGCCTAACATCCAGCATTTTTGCCCCGCCCTTGGTGAGTTTGTCCTTTGCCTCTTCAAATGAAACCGTTTTCATGAGAGGGGCCTTCAGCAGGTCGTTGAACTGCTCTTTCGACAGGCGCATCAGTGCACCGTCAGTCAGCATTTTGATCGTGGCGCTTCGTTTCTTATCGGAAATAAGCGCTTCTTCGCCGAAGCTGTCACCCGGCGTGAGTGTTGCCAGTGGGATGCCTTCAGGCTTTTTTTCCGACTCAAGCAGTGCCTGGCACTGGCCCTCCTTGATAATATAGAAATAGTCCCCGGGATCGCCCTGTTTAATCACGGTGTCACCTTTGCTGAAGTCAACTTCCTCTAGCGCAACAAACAGGTTCTGCAGGTTGGAGGGTGGGATCGTATGAAAAGCCTTGGTAGACAGCATTTTCGTCATCCAGTCGGTTTCTTCATCGTCGGCGTCACTATCAATATTGCCAACTTCTACCGTGCCGGACTGATCCCAGCTCAACAGGAAATCCAGGTGGTTACTGTCGACACTGAGTACGGTTGCATCTGCAGTGACCCTGGCGCTGACCTGCCTGGGTTGCATGGGTGATAGCGGGTGGTTGGCATCGGGTGTGCCTCCCTTGATGGTTTTGAGTACATCCCCGTTTTCGTTGAGCAAATTGACTTCACCCTGAAGCAGGTAATTATGCCTGTGGTCCTCGTCACATATCTTGAATAAGTAACGCCCGGAGGTGATGACCTTTTGCTCGGCCTTACGCGACAGCTCAATCAGGGGCTCCCGGTGCAGGCTGTTTATTGGTACAAGATTTTTTAGTATCTCTTGATCAATTTGTTCGCTCATGTGGATTTCCTGTCTTCGGGCCAGCGTAATGGGCGCTTACGCCAACATAAAGCCCGTTTGTGCTCAGTGTGCTTGTAAACTGTACGAGGATAAATGCCTAAATGATAACTGTCCAGCATTTGGCCCAGGTTATAGTGGTTTTATACGCCGGGGTATTGTAATTTTTACATGTCGATCATAGATAGGGTATGGTCAATATTGATGACAGCGATCGGAAGACAGTGGGTGGCGGAGGAACATGCCCATCTGTTCTATTGTCAAAGGTGCTGCCGGTTGAATTAACCTAAAAAAAGGAGTCTGAATAGATGAAAAAAATGTGGATTATATTGGCGGGTATTGTGGCCATGGTTTCATCGCCGATACAGGCGGATGAGGGCCCCATGATGATTTCAACCAAGCGTTTGACGCTACCTGTTGCGGTCAAGATCGCCCAGGCCGCGGTCGCTGAATGTACCAAGCAGGGAATCCAGATCGGTGTGACCGTGGTTGATCGAGAAGGTATTGTGCAGGTAGCCCTTCGGGATACGATTGCTGCCCAGATCACAGTGCCGATCAGCAAAGGCAAGGCCTACACTGCGGCAAACTTTAACGCGGCAACCTCGGCACTTGGTGACCGCGCCAATGGGCCGATTGGTAGGGCGCCAGGAATTATCATGTCAGCGGGCGGAGTGCCGATTCAGGTTGGCGGTTCGCTGATTGGTGCAGTCGGGGTAAGCGGTGCGCCGTCAGGAGAAGTTGATGAACAATGCGCGCAGGCTGGTGTTGATGCGGTGATGGATGACCTGGAAATGTCTATGTAGTTAATTAAGACCGCCTGCTAATCGAGATCCAGTATTCTGAGGCGATTACGCAGGCGGTTTATTTCATCCAGCAGCTCCAATGCCAGGGCTGCACCGGCAAGATTCACGTTTAGGTCACGTTGCAAGTTGCGAATAACCTGCACGCGCCTGATATTACTGCCGGAAAAACGCCACTTATCGCCTGACCTGACCGGCTCAAGAACGCCTTCGTCAATCAGCTCAATCACCCAGTCAGCATGAATGTTACAGGCATGGCATAGCTCGGAAAGTGTCAGACAGGTTTCCTCGTCAAGTAGCACGGTATCCTTGACTATGATGTTGGTATCTACCATGAATCACACTCCCAGCCCGGCTCGGGGATTAAAATTGAGCTGCTGTTTCATTTGTTCATACAGTGCTTTCGCCTGATCGTTACTGGCCTCGGGAAGTACGATCTTTAGTACTACGTAGATATCGCCCGGCGGTTTACCGGGGATGCCGCGACCTTTCAAGCGTAGCTTGCTGCCCGATTTTGAACCGGCCGGAATTTTCAGATCGATGGTGCCATCGGGGGTGGGGGATTTGACGCTCGCCCCAAGGGCGGCCTCCCATGGCGTGATAGGTAAATCCAGGTAGACGTCGCGGTCTTCAGCCTTGTATATGCGATGAGGTTTGAATTCTATCTGTAGATACAGGTCACCGGCAGGTGCTCCGGCATGACCCGAACCGCCCTGGCCGGAAAGTCTGATCTGTTGCCCCTGTTTGACACCCCGTGGAATTTTTACGTTGAGCGTCCTTTCACGCGTGATGACATGGCCTTGTGCATCAACTGCAGGAGTGTGTAACACGATGCCACGGGTGGCTCCCCGGTAAGCGTCCTCCAGGTCGATCAGCACTTTGGCATGGTGGTCCTCACCCCGTCGTTGGTCATGACGCCCGCCGGGGTGGGCGCGATGTAAACCCTGTCCGAAAAGACTTTCAAAGAAGTCGCTGTAGGCGGAGCCGTCCGCGCCGGTAAAACCGCCACCGCTAAACTCGAAACCGGCATCCCAGTCAGGTGGCGGATGGAATTCCTGTCCGGCTTTCCAGTTTTCGCCACGCTGATCATATGCTGCGCGTTTTTCCGGGTCCTTTAATACTTCGTAAGCTTCACCCAGTTGTTTGAACTTTTCCTCGGCGTCGGGCACATCACTGACATCCGGATGGTATTTACGGGCAAGTTTCCGGTAGGCCCGTTTGATGTCACCCTGGGTGGCTTTTTTGTCTACCCCCAGTATTTCGTAATAATCTTTAAACTGCATGGCTCATCTCAATGGTCCGTTTACGTCACCCAAAACTACACGCGCAGCAGCCTTTGCTGTGCTCTTTATATGGAGTCGTGGAGCAATAATTTAAAGTCGTTGACCATGAAGAATGGCTTATGCGAGATGATCGAGATCAAGTGCATGGCAGTTTCCGGTAGCCAATAAAAAGCCCGCAAACGCGGGCTTTTTGAGCAACTGTCATGCCTGTTTAATCAGGCATACGGAAATAGCTATGACAGGTGATGCAGGTGTTGGCAACAGCGTTGAATTTTTCAAACACCGCCGGTGAAATGGGATCTTCATCCGTCCCGAAACGGGGGCGGTAATCAAAGCCCTTGTCACGTCGAGGATACATGACCCCTTCTTCCGCGGTTGGTCTTTTCTCCAGCTCTTTTCTCAATGCTTCTGCGGCGGCTTTCAGTACATCGGCATTTGCCCTGAACGCCTGCTCGTTACCCCAGTAAGTCGGTGCGGTATGGGAGCCGGATGTGACGACTGCGCCGGGGTGAAAGTCGCGCATCATATTCTGCCCGGAATCCATTTCGATCTGACGCGCATAATCAATCGCGTCTTCCCGGTCAAAACGATAGCGGCCATAGAGCATATCTGCCAGGCTATCCATGGCGTCATCATGTTTATTCATCAGGCTCTGGCGCCTGTCTTTCATCATGGTGCGATCATAGGCATTGATCCGTGGTGGTGGATAGTAATAACCTGCCGGGGGTGGGCTATAGTAGCCGGGTCCGCCCCATGCCGGGGCACCCCATGAGCGTCGGCCCCATGAAGGGTAAGAATAAGAAGTACTCCAGTTAGGCGTACTCCATGAAGACTTACCAAAGTCCTCCCCCCATGAGTCGCCAAATGAAAAGGAGTCACCCCAGGCATAGAGTGGGCCAGAAATAACGAGTGTGATGCTGGCAACGATTGCCGTGATCAGGCTGTCAGATTTTTGCATGACGCTACCTCTTGAATGTTGTCTGTTCGGTCAATATGGCAAGGCACCATAGTAGGGCATAGATATTATCGGTGAATGATCTGGGTCATGTTCCAAAAATTATTTTAGCAGCTTATGCATGCCTCACCATGTAATAGCGTTTACTAGTGGTGATGGGAAGCATATAACATACCGACAGCTTTATAATATTTTTGGCAATGCCCATCAACCTGAAAAAATATAAATGTCAGGGTTTCTACGACGAGCTGATCAGCTCGCCGGGCAGGGCTCGCAGCTATGCCTGGTTTCCCTGGATGCTACCACCCGTTCGAACATTACTGTTGGCGCACCATTTGAGGTTGCAACCTATGAAAAAGATGCTTTTCAGTTGCAATGTCGTTGCAAGTTTGAAGAAGATAACCCTTATCTAATGAGCCTGCGTCAGGCGTGGAATGAAGGTATTAATAGTGCATTTTATAACCTGCCCAAGTTTGACTGGAACAAGATTGCCGCTCAGTTGAGCCCGGACCTGCCGGGGCAGCAGCAACAGCAAGTTACTCCTGTGCCTTGCCCTGGACAGGCACCCTCTGGTGATTGTCAGCTTACCGGGCAAACTCAGGCAGGGACCATCGGACCACCGCGCAATCAGAACGGCACATCATAAAATATACAGGTAAGGGTTCATGTGCCAGCAGGATGTGCTGACACACTATAAGCTTGTACTTGTTGTTATTGCGATGTTTTTTGACGGCAACCTCTCGCCGGTCGAAAGTTCAGACTCTATTTTTCTATGCTGAATATGAGTTCATAGGTCACGGCCTTGTCATGCAGCCGGTT
>JBFFRZ010000154.1:0-6793 GCA_041572715.1 Gammaproteobacteria bacterium | reverse complement strand
GTTCCTGCTGGATGAACTGGAGACCGCGGTCAATAGCATCAAGCCGGTAGTCATTAGTGGCAGAACCGGCACGGGGAAAACGGTACTACTGCAATCACTTGAGCATAAAATCGACCTGGAACAGATATACCATCACCGGGGCTCGGTATTTGGCATCCACGCGAGCCCGCAGCCCGGCCAGATCGATGTCGAAAATCTGTTAGCGATACAGTTACTGAAATTTCGCCATCACAACATCCTGCAGCTTGCGTTCGAGGACGAATCGGCCAATATCGGTTCACGCCGGATTCCTGAAAACCTGTACAGCCTGCTCAAGTCATCCCCGCTTGTCGTGCTGGAAGCCGACATCGATGAGCGCGTGGAAATCACCTTCGATGAGTACATCACCAATGCATTGAGGGAGTACAGGCAGTTACATGGTGAAATGCAGGGCTTTACATGCTGGGCGGATTACCTGCTGGCATCTGTCGACAAGATTCGCAAACGGTTGGGCGGAGAACGTCATCAGCAACTGAGACTGACTATGGAGAATGCCATCAATGCGCACCGGGAGAAGCAGGATACACAACTGCATAGAAAGTGGATTCAGACTCTGTTAACTGAATACTATGACCCGATGTACGACTATCAGCTCAGCAGGAAAATGGATCGCGTGGAGTTCCGGGGAACACAATCTGAGCTGAGACACTACTTGAATGAAACGATTGGATTGAGATGACAGCAAGTGACTTGTCAGCGTTCGTGACTTATCGATTTATCGCTCAGCTTCCCCAGAATTACCACTACGAGTAACTATGTTACTCTCAGGTAGATTGCTCTCTAACAAGGCTTTTACTGACTCATAGCTATGCCATGGATAATGCTGTGACCGGTCTCCCTGCAATGGCTTAGACTAGCCGCTGTGGGGCAAAAACAGGGCTTTGGCTGCGGTGTTCATTCGTACCTGCCGGTCCCATTCTTCAGCTTCATCCCTCACCATCGCAATGTTCCTGCTTCATTCTGGTATGCGTATTTTTCACAAGCCAGCGAAAGATCGCGAGTTGCGACGGCAGGTAGAACAAATACTCAGGATGCCACTGCACGCCAATGATCGGGCAATTAATCGTGGACTCTACCACTTGCGTAATTCCGTCTAGATCCCAGCCGATACGGCGCAGTTTATCGCCCGGGAGATCAATTGCCTGGTGATGCAAGCTGTTCACCCGGATATGGGTCTTACCCGTGATTTCAGACAATCCGGAATTGGGTTCCAGCCAGACCTGCTTGGTCGGCAACAACCCCGGTCGGTTATAAGTCAGCCGGCGCATGTGACGAATATCAAGGTGTAACTTACCGCCGAGTACCACGTTAATCAATTGTGCGCCCCGGCAGATACCGACCATGGGTATGGTCTCGTCCAGCGCACGGTTAATCCACATGATCTCGAGCTGGTCCCGCTCAGGATCATGCTTTACCTTTGCATCGATATCGCCGCCATAATGTTCCGGGCTGATATCGTTGCCACCACCGATGACCAGTGCATCCGGCAAGCGACGGTGCGGCCATGCATGACGAGTCGATAATCGCACAGGGATTGCGCCACATAGTCGTAGTGCCAATGCCGTGCACCACCAGCCAGGCGCCCAGCGTCTGTTATTACCGGTAACGCCTACGAGTGGTCTTTGCGCCATGTATCGATATGTCCTACCCATAAATCACGATCGACACCCATTAATGGTCGCTCGAAGCCGATGAATTCATCAGCCAGTCTGGAGATCGCGGCTGCATCATTGGCAAGCTGCTCTACAACGCACCAGGTGTTCCATGATTTCGACAGGTGCCAGCCGGAATCATCAATCCGACAGTTTGGCAGTCGATAGTGAAAGGTTGGACGTAACTTGATCTTCGGATCATCGATAGTATGACGCACCCGATCTTCATCAATCTCGGCAAACATCGGCAGCATATCCAATGCGCGGTTACGACTGGGATTATGTTCCAGGTAATCGTCGATCAATGATGAAATATCCGTGGGCGAACTGGTCAGCACCTTCTTCATGTAGGGCTGCTCGTATAAATCAATGTAGGGGCTGATGCGCCGTGCGGGATCGACATCATGTGTGTCAACCAGCCACCACTGCAACAATACGTAGGCCTTCAAGTAGCGGTCGAGGGTGTCGACATCCAGTGAAGGAATCTCTGGATTGATGTGTACGCCGTAGGCCGCTATCAACGATTCCTCAGTCCCCACTGCTCCGGCATCACGTAGGGCGACCACCATCGGGTCAAGGACATCCAGCCGGTCGAGTGGAATTGGTGGGCAGACCACCTCAATCGGCACCAGCAAGGCTGCGGCGTCGCTCAATTGCTCGACCCAGGGCTCAATCTCGTCGGGCAGCGAATCGTCAGCGGCGGTACGCTTAAGAAAATCCCAGTCAATCTCTATGTTGAAGCTGCCGTGTGCGGTATCGAGTTCAACCTCTGCGGCAGTCTGTGATGCGGTATTACCTTGAAGCACATTACACACGGCATCGACAGTATCGGCCAATGTGATACCGGAGAACTCCAGCTCAAAACCCGCAGTCCGCGTATCGCCATCACTGTTGTTAAGAACATCAGGAATGATGTAATTGTATTCATCATCGCTCATGAACCCAGCATAACCGAATCTAGGCAGAGAATGACAGTCAGGGATGGGTCAGTAGACTACATGATAGTGCGCATACGTGATGGATTGAGAAAATACGGACCCAGAGAGTAATTACTCCTAATATTCGCGAAACGTCATACATGGCTATTACTTAGTCACCTGGAATATTACTGTAAACATCGCAAATGGCGATTTTCAAGGTACACCGCAAACCAATAAGATAATTATCATGGGGCAACTTTGTGGCGCTTCCAGCCCCAATGTCTCCTGACGTTAACCACCAGTCTTTACGCACACATAGCGGTCTGTCAGAATTTGCGTGTTGATGGCATGAGGCTGCATGGAAAGACGTCTGACTCAGGATGATGAGAGACCCGCCACACAACACCGCCATTCATGCATAGTTGTGGTTTAGCTAACAATGAGCCAACTCAGCCCGAACCAATCTCACATTTCTATGTCATAGTGTGTCATTCCAATGTTTAGTACAGTCATCGAGGGAGCGTAGTATGAAAATCCTTAACACATTGATTTTATTATCCGGCTTGCTTTTTTTTATGGCTAACGCGACCGCAGATAAAGCTGTATTGGCAGGCGGCTGTTTTTGGTGCATGGAATCTGATTTTGAAAAGCTGGAAGGCGTAACTGATGTTATTTCAGGATTTACCGGGGGCACGGTAAAAAACCCCACCTATAAAGGCAATCATTCTGGTCATTATGAGGCAGTTGAAATTACCTACGACCCATTGAAAGTCAGTTACGAAAAGTTATTGGAACATTTCTGGGTAAATATAGACCCCTTTGATGCAGAGGGGCAGTTTTGTGATAGAGGCCATAGCTATTTAAGTGCAATATTCGTCGCTAATGAGAAAGAAAGAAAACTGGCTGAGCAGTCTCGGCAGAAAGTAGTCGCGCAATTTCCTGATAAAAAGGTAATCACCCCAATCTTGGACACATCTACTTTTTATCCTATACAGGGTGAAGAAAGTTACCATCAGGACTATTATAAAAAAAGCCCGATTCTTTATGAATACTATCGCTATAGTTGTGGACGAGATCAACGATTGAAAGAAATATGGGGCGATAAGGCTGGGCATTGACAGAGATACATGCCATTTCACTCAATCCTTGTGACATATCGCATACCATAAGTTCAACCAGTCATGGCTGTAAATCAATGATGACTTGTTAGGGGCTATTCTTCGTCGTAGTGATCGAGCAATGCCTCTCATCGATCTCTGAGATTTTCCCCATCAAACGCTACCTCAGGTAACGTTGTTAACTTTTAGCCATTAGTTAGCAAAAACAGATAGTCGAACTTTAGTCCAGAATACAGTGAGAATTTGCACCAAGTGCGGCCATACTAATTATTATCGGCGCATTGTAGACGACTGATCGGGGCGCCCGCGCGTTAATTACCAGGGCATCATGCCACGGAAGGGCTCGCGCAGATTCTGCGCATCGCGTGACAGACGTCCGACATTACGGCTCATGCGCAACAGAGATTGCGCCATACCGCCGATGTTCTCGCGCATGTGTTTCATATCGCCGCGCATGTCGGTCATTGAGGTATTCATGCTGCCGATATCTCCGCGCATATCGGTCATGTCGGTGCGCATCACGCCAATGTCGCTGGAGACCTTTTGTATCCCGACACGCACCGCTGCCATGTCTTCGCTCATGCGATGTATGTCATGCGCAATGCTCGACATGTAACTGTCCCCGCCTTTGACCGGTTCGCCTGCAGCCATGTTCTTCATATAACCGTGCATCTGACCCATCTGCTGCGACATGCCGTTCACATCCTGTCCCAGGTGCAGCACCAGCATGTACATCCATATACCGATCACCAGAGCCGCAACCACTGCCAGCATTGAGAACCACTTGGCCCCGTTGATGCGATGACCAAGTTGTTGCTCAAGCAAGTGGTTGCGCTTTTCCAGTTCATCGTTCAGGCGCGCGAACTCATTGGCGCGTAGCTGCGTATCCTCCCGTATCGCCACCATCAAATCCTGCAGTGCGTTTTCACCATTCAGCATCACTAATCTCCAATTTCGACACTACGCTTAACGCAGCTGTTTTGTGCGTATTCTCTGGGTTATTTCCAGCATTGAGTGACGCAGTTTTGGTGAAGCGGGTAGTCTCTGATGAAAGGCGATAAAAAATAACGCCTTTCAACTTTCCTCCAATTACTTCCGAGGTGGCTTCTATGGGACAACCTTCGTTACAATCATATTTCTCATGGGCCATTGGCGAGGCCCAATAGTACACAAAAGTATGCTATGTATCATATGTATGCCTACTTACATAAAGAGCGCCTGCAGTTTATTCTGCCAGAACCAAAACAGCAACAAGATTAAATGCAAGGAGTTGCCATGAGTCATCCCATAATCGAAGATCTTCTCTGGAGACACGCAACCAAGAAATATGATGCGCGCAGAAGAGTCTCCGAAGAAGATCTGAATGTGATATTTGAAGCGATGCGTCTTACTGCATCGTCTATTAATTCGCAGCCATGGAAATTTTTGGTTAACGAAAGCAATGAAGCCAAAGAGCGAATGAATAGGACATTTGCCAATAGGTTCCAATATAACCAACCCCATGTTTTTGCTAGCTCGCACATTATTCTTTTTGCATACAATCCATATTATACGCGTGATAATTTTGCCGAGATTGTAGACGATGCCATTAAAGATAAGCGGACCAAACCTGAAGACCGAGAGCAAGCCTTTGGATCTTTCATGTTCGCGGAGTTGAATACCGATGAAACAGGAAACACGGCGACCTGGACTAAAGCGCAAACCTATATTGCTCTGGGTAATACGCTACATACCCTGGCACGACTCAGAATAGATTCCACACCCATGGAGGGCATTGATATAGATCTGGTCAACGAGGAATTTAAAGATGAGCTTGATGGTTACCAATGCGATGTTGCCTTGGCCATTGGCTACCATCACCAAGAACAAGACTACAATGCAAAGTTACCAAAATCCCGGCGCAGCCTGGATAGCGTCATGGTGCGCATATAATTCTAGCGAACAATTACTGGATACAGTAGGAAATAAACAGCAGGTCCCAGTCCTGGAGCGCAAAAGCTGCTTGAGCTCATTCCAGCGCCGTTACCCAGACTCCAACATCAAGCGTTGCCCCCGCTGGCCCAATATATGATCCTGCAATAGGTGGCACTGACTCAGGCAGTCTCGCCACCGCCAGCGCGATGTGATTGGGCCCTACGATCAGCCCTGAAGTGGGATCAAAACCCTTCCAGCCCACACCAGGTAAATAAATCTCGGCCCAATTGCCTCAGTCGAGATTGTCAGCAGTCAGAGATAAAACTTGCTGAGTCTAGATGGCGCCCGTTATGAATCAGGATGACATGATGTCATTCGCAACTTCAGGAAAACTGAAGCGTTCGTAGCCAGTTCACAGATCAATCCATACCCGCCTTAAGTTTCTCTTAAGCAAAGAGTATCAAAATCATGGTAGGCGAAATTGCCTTCCATCCATGGGGAAGCTTCATAATGAAAACCACATATAGAGGAAAGACGAGATATGAGAAATCATTCTTTACGCTAGAAAGGGTCTTCATTACTTCAAGCCTGGTCGCCTACGCGCTGCCTTTGGTCTCCTATTGGGCATTGGATATTTCTCTTAACCAGGAGATTGTCTTGTTTTTTGGTACTCAGATGCTATTGTTTTTTAGTTTAATGCTCTACGGATCGATCAAAGGTTTGCTTCCAGGAAAGTCCGCTCGATCGCACAAAGCCAGGCACCAGAATTAAAGCTAAACGCATTAGGGCACTTTTCATGAGAGATGGAAATCTCGGGGAAAGGATATGGCATTGGTGTTTGACTAATTCCTGGTCACATGTGATCGGCCTATGTGTTCACAGAACGGTCGTTCTGGATAATATGATCTACACCACAGAAAAGATAATCGAGTCTGACCCCATTTATCCGTAAACCTGTCAACTCAAAAGATCTCATCGAGGCAATTCGGGAAATAGCATCCAGTCAGGCCTAGACAAGGCATCTCGCTCAGGTCATCAATATCTTTTCTGTTTCCACTCCGCGTGTAATCCTGCATACAGGCTAACGCCCATGATGAGTATAACGATGGTAAAGGGCAAGCCAGCAGTTATCGCTGCAGCCTGTAGCGCG